>JAZULI010000110.1:0-2410 GCA_045603025.1 Bacilli bacterium | reverse complement strand
AATTACATTTTATCACTAAAATCATTATTTTTAAAGAAGATAGTTATTTATAATAACACTTTTTGACATTTATAATAAAATATTATAGATACAATAAAGGAGGTAATTTTATGTATTATGGTTCACAAGGATCATGCGGATGTGGTAATCAAGGTTATTACCCTAACTATGGTTATTCATATCCATATGTAATGTATCCTAACTATGGATATCAAGGTAACTCAAATTATGCAATTATCATTGTTTTATTCATATTATTAGTAATTATTATTGGATGTCATTGGGGAAGATAATAAAAACTTCCCTTTTTCTTTTTTTTATGGTATAATGTGCCTTGGTGATGCAGTATGCTAAAAATGAAAGATATTTTAGATGAAAAAGAAAAAATATTAAAAACAGTTAGCCAAGAGGTACAACTTCCTCTTAGTGATGAAGATAAAAAAACAATTAATGACATTATTGAATTTTTAACCAATAGTCAAATTCCAGAATTAGCAGAAAAATATAGTTTACGCCCTGGTATGGGTCTTGCTGCTATTCAATTAGGTATTCCTAAAAGATACTTTGTAGTAGTCCATGAAGTTGAAGAAGGTATTTTTGATAATTATGTGATTATTAATCCCAAAATTGTTAGTACTTCTCAAGAAATAATCTATGTTGGTGAAGGCGAAGGATGTTTAAGTGTTAATCGAGAAGTTTCAGGAATCGTTCCAAGATATGCTAGAATTACAATTGAAGGATATGATGAAGAAGGAAGAAAAATAAGAGTTCGTGGCCGTGAAGAATTAGCAATTGCTTTCCAACACGAAATGGATCACTTAAATGGTATATTATTTACTGACAAAATAGATAAAAGAAATCCTTTCAAGGATAAAGATAAATATCGAGAAATTTAAAAAAATTGTAAAAAGGTGTTGACTTTTAAAAGGTTTTACATTAGTATATAAATCACCAGTTCGATTTAGGCGAATTGGTCGCTAGTATCACACTAGCCAACCCCTTTTTATTCTTTTAAAAAGGACTGCCCAGGGGGTCAGTCCTTTTGTTTTTATATAATTTTGAAATAATCATCTTGATTAAATTCAATATTAGTATCTTTAACATATAATGTACAAAGTAAATCCGAAACATCTACGGTATCACCTAGATGTTTTTTTAATACAATTCCAACCGAATGATCAATTACATCTTCCTTTTTTCTTCTTCCACCACCAAGCATAACGGATAATTCACCAAATTTAAGAGCATTAATTTCTTTTAATGTTCCTTTTTTATTGCTTTTAATATCAATTGTTTTTTCACTTACTTTTAAGGTATTTATATCGCCACCTTGAGCCTTAATAAATTCTAAAAATTTCTCATAGGCTTTCCCTGATTCTAAAGAATTAATTACCATTACTCTAGCATCTTCTTTGCTTATTTCTTTGGCCATTGAAATCATTTCACTAGATACTTCAAAACATAAATCATATAAACTTCCTTTTTTACCTTTTAAAACATCCATTGCTTCAATTACTTCTAAAGCATTGCCTATATTGTCTCCAAGTGGTGTATTCATATCACTTAACTCACATTTAACAAACCGATTATAATGCTTACCAATTCGCTCCATAATATCGGCTAGTTTTTGGGCATCTTCTTCATTTTTCATCAAAGCCCCATTACCTACTTTAATATCAAGTAATATTTTATCAGCTCCACCAGCAATTTTCTTACTCATAATGCTTGAAGCAATTAATGGAATTGATTGTGTTGTTCCAGTTACATCACGAAGAGCATAAATAACTTTATCTAAAGGACATAAATTTTTTGTTTGACCAATAACGGCTAAACCTATTTCATTTACTTGTTTAATAAATTCTTCTTCAGATAAATCTACTCTAAAACCTTTAACACTTTCTAATTTATCTAACGTTCCTCCTGTATGACCTAAACCTCTACCACTCATTTTAGCAACACTAACACCACAACTGGCAACAATTGGTCCAATAATTAAAGTTACTTTATCACCTACACCACCAGTTGAATGTTTATCAACTTTAATTCCAGGTATTTCTGATAAATCTAAAATATCCCCACTATTAATAAAAATATCGGTTAACGCAAAGATCTCTTCATCATCCATCCCATTAATACATATAGCCATTAATAAACTACTCATTTGATAATCTTTAACTTCACCATATAAATAACCATTAAAAGCATAAGTCAATTCTTCCCTTGTTAATAAACTACCTAATCTTTTCTTATTAATAATATCAACAATATTCATAAAGCCTCCTATATCTATATTTTATCAATTAATTATTATTTTTACTACTAATTTACAAGATAGAATGATATTTTACATAATTTTATAATTTTATTTCATCAAAGTGATTAATTATTTCTTTAACAAAGATTGATTCTC
>JAZULI010000109.1:0-8150 GCA_045603025.1 Bacilli bacterium | reverse complement strand
GATGCTTTACTTGAATTTATTATTAAATTTTATGATAAGAATTTATTACCTAAAGAAATTATTGTTCCAGAATTTATTGATAATGAATTATTAAGTAATTATTTAAAAATTAAAGTAAATACTAGAACTAAGGGTGATGTTAAAAAATTGCTAGATTTAGCCTATGAAAATGCTAAGATTTTATTAGAAGAAAAGTTTGAAGAATTAAATCGTAATGAAGAAAAGAGAATAGAATGTGTTAATGAATTAGAAAAGATTCTTAATATACCTAAAGCTTCTCGGATTGAATCTTTTGATAATTCTCATTTATTTGGCACATATTATGTAGGAGGAATGGTTGTTTTTGAAAATTTTTTACCTTTAAAAGATGAGTACCGCAAATTTAAAATAGATGCTAAAGTAATGGATGATTATCATGCCATGAAAGAGGTTATCTATAGACGATATTATCGGGTTATTATGGAAGATTTAAAGAAACCTGATTTAATTGTTTTAGATGGAGGTAGTATTCAAGTAAATGCTGTAGTAGAAATCTTAAATGAATTTAATTTAGATATTCCGGTAATTGGTTTAAAAAAAGATAAAAAGCATCGAACTAATTCTGTAATTAAAGCAAATTTAGAAGAAGTTAAGATAGATTCCAAGAGTAATTTATTCTTATATCTTGCTAATATTCAAGAAGAAGTTCATCGGTATGCTATTTCATATCATCGAGTTATTAAAAATAAAGGAAGCCTAGCAAGTGTTTTAGATTTAGTAGAAGGAATAGGTGAAAAAAGAAAAAAAGAATTATTAAAGAATTTTTCTTCATTAAAAAAGATAAAAGAAGCTAGTATTGATGAATTATCTAAATATATCCCAAAAGAAGTTGCTAAAGGTTTACATGAATATTTAGAAAAACGAAATGTTTGAAAAAATTAAATTGATTATAATTAGTTGAGATGAAATTATTTCCCTAAAAAGAGTATATTTTGACGATTTTGTTTGACTTAGATGGTTATTTATGATAAAATCTTAAATGTTTGATGCCTCATGCTCAAACCGCATTGAAAAGGTTAGAAATCAAGTGATACCTTAAGAGCGAGTCTAGTATTATAAAGGAGGATGTATGAAAGCTGTTATTAAAACTGGTGGTAAACAATACTATGTAGAAGAAGGTAGTATTATTTACGTAGAGAAGTTAGATGGTAATGCTAATGACAAAGTAACTTTTAATGAAGTATTAATGTTAGGGGAAACTCTTGGTACTCCATTTGTAAAAGGTGCAAAGGTTGAAGGTGAAATTGTTAAACATGGTAAAAATAAGAAAATTAAGATTTTTACTTACAAACCTAACACAACTTCTACAAGAAAGAAACAAGGTCATAGACAACCATATACAGAAGTTAAAATTACTAAAATTGGATAATTATTATGATTTTGGTCAAGGTATTAAAAAATGAGATTGAAATAAATGGTCATGCTTTATATGATGATTATGGAAAAGATATTGTTTGTAGTGCAGTATCTAGTATTGTTATAACAACAGTAAATGGCATTATTTCAATTGATAGTGATGCTATTTTATATCTGGTAAATGATGGTAGAATAGTTATTAAAATTAAAAAGGATGATAAAATAACTTTGAAGTTAATTGATAATATGATTGATTTATTAAGAAAGTTATCTAAGGATTATCCAAAGAATATCAAAATAGAGGAAGGTGTTTAATAATGATAAAATTAGAGTTAAATATTCAATTATTTGCACATAAAAAAGGACAGGGTTCATCAACTAATGCTCGTGATTCTGCAGGTCGTAGATTAGGTAGCAAAGTTGGAGATGGACAAGTAGTTACTGCTGGTAGTATTATTTATCGTCAAAGAGGTACTAAGATTCATGCTGGTGCTAATGTAGGACGTGGTAGTGATGATACATTATTTGCAAAAATTGATGGTGTTGTAAAATTTGAACGTTTAGGTAAAGACAAAACTAAAGCTAGCGTTTATGCAAAATAAGAATTGGATTAATCAATTCTTTTTTTTTGAAATATTTATGAAATTTAGCACTCTTTATTGACTTGTGCTAAAAAGAAGATTACAATAGTCTTATATTGATTAAAAGGAGAAATTATGAAGAAAAAAGAATTTAAAGCTGAATCAAAAAAATTGTTAAATTTAATGATTAATTCAATTTATACTAATCAAGAAATATTTCTAAGAGAACTTATTTCTAATGCATCAGATGCAATTGATAAACTATATTATGAGAGTTTAACTAATAAAAAATTAAAAGTTAAAAAGAATGATTTATGTATTAAAGTATTACTTGATAAAGATAAAAGAACATTAACTATTATTGATAATGGTTGTGGAATGAATGAAATGGAACTTGAAAATAATTTAGGTACTATTGCAAGAAGTGGTAGTGAATTATTTAAAGAAAATCTTGATCCTAAAAATAATATTAATATTATTGGGCAATTTGGAGTAGGATTTTATTCAAGTTTTATGGTTGCTTCAAAAGTAGAAGTTAAAAGTCGTAAATATGATAGTGATGACGCTTATTTATGGAAAAGTGATGGAGCTGATGGATATACTATTTCTAAAACTTCTATGGATAATTATGGAACCGAGATTATTCTTTATTTAAAAGAAAACGATGAACACAATAATTATGATAATTATTTAGATGATTTTAAAGTTGAAAGTATTATTAAAAAATATTCTGATTATATTACATATCCTATTATAATGGAACATGATCATGAAGGAAAAATTGAAGAACATGTTGTTAATAGTATGATTCCAATTTGGAAAAAGAAGAAGAAAGATGTTAAAGAAGAAGAATATGATAATTTCTATACAGATAAATTTTATGATTATGAAAAACCATTACGTGTAATTAAAAGTAGTGTTGAAGGGCTTGTCAGTTATGATAGTTTAATGTTTATTCCATCACACGCGCCATATGATTATTATAATAAAGATTATGAAAAAGGTTTAGAACTTTATTCTCGTGGGGTAATGATTATGGAAAAATGTAGTGATTTATTACCGGATTATTTTAGTTTTGTTAAAGGGGTAGTTGATAGTTTAGATATTGAACTTAATATATCAAGGGAAACATTACAACATGATCATCAAATTAGAACTATGGCTAAAAGTATTGAAACTAAAATAAAAAAAGAACTTCTTGATATGCAAAAAGATGCAAGGGAAGATTATGTAAAATTTTATCAAGCGTTTGGTAATCAATTAAAATATGGTGTTTATACTAATTTTAATGCTAAAGAGACTTTAGAAGAATTATTAATGTTTAATTCATCTAAAGAAAAGGATTTTGTTTTGCTTTCTGAATATGTTGAAAGAATGAAGGAAGATCAAAAGAAAATATATTATGCACCTGGGGAAACTATTGATAAAATAGATATGTTACCACAAGTAGTTAATGTAAAAGATAAAGGATATGAAGTATTATATTTTAATGATTATTTAGATGAATTTACCATTAAAACGTTAAATAAATATCATGATTTTGAATTTCAAAATGTTTTATCAGAAAACTTTAATTTAGATACTAAAGAAGAACAAGAAGCCTTAGAAAGAATTAATAATGACAATAAAGATATGTTTCTTTTAATGAAGGAAATATTAGAAGATGATGTATCTAGTATTCGATTTACTAATAAATTAAAAGATTATCCAGTATGCCTGTCAAGTGTTGGAGAAATTTCTATTGAAATGGAAAAAACTTTAAATGCAATGCCGGGGCAGGATAAAGTTAAAGCAAGTAAAGTTTTAGAAATTAATGAAAAACATCCCATTAGTGATAAATTAAAAGATTTATATAAATCTGATAAAGAATTATTAGAAAAATATACTAAAATTTTATATGCAACATCAAGAGAATTAAGTGGATTACCAATGGAAAATCCTAATGAGTTTGCGGATATTCTTTGTAGTATTATTTCAAAATAAGATGTTGTAAAAATAAATTAACTATGTTAAAATGAATACATCAAGGGAACTTGAATAAAATAAAAAAAGGATATACCTAATTTTGTAGGGTTAGGTACACTCCTAGGATTTTGTGTGTACACTAAAACCTTTTCTGAAAAGAATCAGGCGTTAGTGTACTTTTTTATTTAAATAATATAATGAATATAGTTATAAATAAAAGGATAATTATAACGAATTGATAAAATTCTCTTTTAGTCATAAAATCACCTCCTTAAAATAATATAAGGAGTGTAACTAACGCGATTAGGTATATCGAAATAATTATAACGATTAAATGTGTAATAATTATGAAATAAAAAAAGGAATCTTAAAAAATATTTGTTTTTAAGATTCTTCCAGTATTCATGAAATTTAATTTGGCAACTTCTTCTAATTTTTCTTTTCCATATTTTTCAACTATTTCTTGACCAATAGTATCAACTTCTTTACCAGCCCCTTTAGGAAGAGGGATATGTAGAGAATCACTTAGTTTATCAAATTCTTTTAAAAATAAATAACGACTAATAATACTAGCACAGGCAACGGATAAACATTTATCTTCGGCTTTAGTCATAAAGGTAATTCCTCTTTGGATATTAGTTGCATCTTTTATATATTCATAATATTTATGTTCTTTCGCAAATTCATCAACTATAATATAGTCATAATTTGGATGTTCCTCATTAATCATTTGAAATAATACTTTATTATGCATAATGGCTTTTATTTTATTCATGTTATATTCATTTTTATGATATTTATTATATTCAAGATTAGATAGGATAATACTTTTATATTTAACTTTCTTAGCAATAAGTGGTGCAATTTTTAAAATTTTATCATCAGTTATTTTTTTTGAATCACAAACACCTAATTCATCTAAGTATGAAACATCTTCTTTAGTTACATAACAACTCGTAACAACAATTGGACCAAAATAATCACCAGTTCCAACTTCATCAGAACCAACACTGTTTATATTATGGAATTTACTAGCATCAATTTGTTTTTCTTTAGTTAATTCTTCTTTCTTTTTAGTTTCACTATTAGTAACAATAGCACGTCCCGAATTAATTTTTTCTGTTTCAATCCAATATTCACTGGCAATATCGGCATCATTTCCTTGAAAAACAGCTTTTCCTGATTCATAAAGAGTAACAACTGTATCACCATCATCTGCTTGAAATAATGCATATTGAGGGGTTTTAATCCTTTTTAAATCACTATAGAATTCATCCATCATTTCTCTTGTTTTTTCACAAGTTTTTAAAGTTATAACCATTTAAATCACCAATGCTATTGTACCATAATATTATTTTATTTGAAATAGGAATATTAAAGGTATTTCACAATAATTTCATTTGACTTTGTATAATAATTTTGATAAGTTTATATTATAGATAAAATCAGGGTGGATATTTTGAAAAGAAAGGATTTTCTATGAATAAATATTATGCAATTTCTAAAGATGAAGTAATTGAAAATTTATCTAGTGATGTAAAAAATGGTTTATCTAGTAATGAGGTAATAGTTCGCCAAAAGCGTGATGGATTAAATGTGTTACCGCATAAAAAGTCGGATAGTATTTTTAAAATCTTTTTTAAGCAAATGCTAGATCCAATTGTTTTACTTTTGATTGTGACAATTATTTTTTCATTTGTTATAAAAGAGTATGTTGATGCAATCGCTATTATTTTTATCGTTTTGCTTGATTTGTGTTTAGGTACATTTCAAGAATGGCGGGCAGAAAAAAACGCGCTTAGTTTACAAAATTTAATTAAATATAAAGTAAAAGTTATTCGTGATAGTAAAGAACTAGAAGTTGATTCCGAAGAATTAGTTGTTGGGGATATTGTTTTATTAGAATCAGGGGATAAAACTAGTGCTGATATGCGTCTTCTTGAACAAAGTAATTTACAAGTTGATGAATCTGTTTTAACTGGTGAGAGTATAAATGTTTATAAAAATTGTGATGTAATTAAAGAAGATGCTATTTTAGCTGAACGAAAGAATATGGTTTATGCTGGATGTAGTATTGTAACCGGTAGAGCAAGAGGAATTGTTACGGATATTGGTATTAATACCGAAGTAGGTAAGATTGCTAACCAAGTGACTAGTATTAAGGAGACTAAGTCACCACTTGCGATTAGAATGGATAAACTATCAAAACAAATTAGTATGCTAGTAGTTGTGGTAGCGATTATTATTGCTGTTATTTTAATGTATAAAGATGTACCGGGGGCTGAAATATTTTTATCGGTAATTGCATTATCGGTATCAGCAATGCCGGAAGGATTACCGCTTGCCTTAACAATGGCATTATCCATTACTTCGAATAAGATGGCTAAGAAAAATGTTATTTGTAAAAAATTAAATTCCGTTGAAAGTTTGGGAAGTTGTACGATAATTGCCACGGATAAAACAGGTACTTTAACCGTTAATGAGCAAACGGCTAAAAAGATAAGTTTTCCTGGTAATGTTGAATGTGATATTGAAGGGATAGGCTATAATTTTGAAGGAAAAGTTCTATATGATAAAAATATTGCCTCAAAGGTTAAATTAATTGGTAGTTTAGGTTGTATTAATAATGAAGCATCAATCGAAAAAAAAGGAAATATTTATAAATATTTTGGTGATTCAATTGATGTGGCTTTTAAAGTATTAGGAAATAAAATAGGTCTTAATTTAGATGAATATGAAATATTAGCAAGTATTCCATATGAATCAGAGAATAAGTATTCGGCAGTGTTTTATAAATATCATGATGAGGTTTATTGTACGGTTAAAGGGTCACAAGAAACGGTTTTAGGATTTTCTAATTTAATGAATGTAAATGGGGAAAATGTTTTAATTAATGAAGAAATATTAAATGAACAAAATAGAAAGTTAGCCAAAGATGGATATCGTGTTATTTCAATTGCATATGGTAAAGTATCTAATTTTATAAAGAAAGATTACTATGATGAAAAAGATATTCCTAAATTAATTTTCCTAGGAATGGTATCCTTTATTGATCCAATAAGAGAAGAAGTAAAAGACTCAGTAAAAGAGTGTAATAGTGCTGGAATTAAAGTTATTATGATAACAGGGGATCATCCATTAACTGCTTTATCTATTGCTAAAGATTTAAATATTGCTACCAAGGAAGATGAAGTTGCCACTGGAAGTGAACTTTTTGATGCTTTTTCTAAAGGAAATGAGTATTTTGATAATTTTATAAAAGAAAAAACGGTTTTTGCTCGGGTTACCCCAACTGATAAATTAAACATTGTTGAATCATTGAAAAGACAAGATGAGTTTGTGGCTGTAACGGGTGATGGTGTTAATGATGCACCTGCTATTCGAAGTGCTAATATAGGTATTGCAATGGGTAGTGGAACTGATGTAGCCAAAGAAACGGCTAGTATGATAATTGCTGATGATAATTTTAAATCAATTGTTTCCGGTGTCGAATTAGGAAGATGTGCTTATAGTAATATTAGGAAAGTATGTTATTTATTATTATCGTGTGGGTTAGCCGAAGTATTATTCTTCGTATTATCAATTATTTTTAATTTACCAATGCCCCTTGTTGCTATCCAATTATTGTGGCTTAATATTGTTACTGATGGTCTTCAAGATTTTGCCCTTTCTTTTGAAAAAAGTGAAAAGGGAATAATGAAACAAAAACCAATAAGCAGTAAAGAATCTATATTTAATAAAGAACTTTTATATGAAGTTTTATTATCAGGTTTATTTATTGGTGGTATTGTCTTTATTGTATGGGTATTCTTATTAAAGAAAGTTAATATGGAAATAAGTTTAGCCCGTGGTTATATCATGGCTTTAATGGTCTTTATGCAAAATATTCATGTAATTAATTGCCGTAGTGAAAGACAATCAGCTTTTAATATATCGTTTAAGAGTAATCCATTAATTATTTTTACTATTATTGGTTCAATTATTTTACAAGTTATTGTAATGGAAGTACCAGTTTTAAGTAAATTTTTACAGGCATCAACAGTTCCTTATTCACATTTAATATATTTATTTGCGTTTTCTTTAATTGTCTTTATTGTTATGGAAATTTATAAATTAATAAGATATAAAGATGAATAGTTATTAAAATAGTGAAATTTCTCTATTTTTTAATATAAATTTCACAAATTAATTATTTAAATATGATATAAT
>JAZULI010000108.1:0-1813 GCA_045603025.1 Bacilli bacterium | reverse complement strand
TGAAGATAAAATAATTAAAGAGAATTGTACAATAGAAGAGTTTTTATTTTTTTCAGAAAATAATAGTAATTTAAATGGTTTTAATACAAAATACACTTATGAAAGAGAATATTTACATGGTGATACTTTAAAAAGTATTTTAGGTAATGTTGGAAGTATTCCGGAAGAAAATAAAGATTATTATTTATCAAAAGGATATCATTTATCGGATAAAGTTGGTTTATCTAGTTTAGAGGCGGTTTATGATGATTACTTAAAAGGTGAAGATGAAGTTTATAACTTAGTTAATGATAAGATGCTGTTAATTAAAGAAGGAAAAAAAGGAAATGATATAAGTTTAACAATTAATATTAATTTGCAAAAATATGCAGAAAATGTTTTAAAAGAAGAGATTATTAAAGCAAAAAAGAATTATTCTACAAAGTATTTTAATCATTCATATGTGGTTATTAGTGATACATATGGTGGTGTTTTAGCAATTGTTGGAAAAGAATATTTTAAAGGAAAAGTTGTGGACCGAAGTATTGGGGTAATTACTGATACAATGACGGTTGGAAGTAGTGTGAAAGCAGCTAGTATGTTGATTGGTTATGATACTGATACAATTAAAATAGGGGAAGTTATTAAAGATGAATGTTTAAAAATTAAAAATACCCCTAAAAAATGTTCATTTACAACAATGGGCAATATTAACGATATAATTGCGTTACAACGTAGTAGTAATGTTTATCAATTTAAAATCGCTATTCGCCTAGCTAAAGGAAAATATAAGTATAATGAACCTTTAATAATTAATGAAGAAGCTTTTGATACTTATCGAGAATATTTTTCCCGTTTTGGTTTAGGAGTAAATACAGGAATAGAATTATTAAATGAAAGCCGTGGATATAAGGGTAGTAGTACTTTACCAGGATTATTATTAGATTTTTCCATTGGTCAATATGATACTTATACAACAATGCAATTAAATCAATATATTAGTACCATCGCTAGAAATGGTAATCGATATTCAATGCATCTTTTAAAGAATGTACTATATGATAATGAAGTACTTTACGAATATGAACCAATAATTTTAAATAATATTAATATTAATCAAAAATATCTTGATCGGGTTATTTTAGGACTTCAGAAAGTAATTAGTAATGGTACAGGATATGGCTATGTTAATTTAAAATATAAACCCGCGGGAAAAACAGGAACAAGTGAAAGTTTTATGGATAGTAATTTAGATGGCGTTATTGATAAAGAAACAAATTCCACATCATTTGTTATGTTTATGCCTTATGATAATCCTAAAGTTTCTATTAGTATGACTAGCCCTAATATTTCATATAATACATCGTATACTTATCCGTTAAACAAATTAGTAATTAGAAGAATAACAGATAAGATTAATGATTTTATATAATAAGTTCGTTTATTAAAAGAGTGCTATTAATTAAAGTATAAAGAGTCGATTACTAATTATTATACTTTTATATTTAAAGTAAATGTTACTCATCTGCTATTTTGTGTCAAATAGTGTAAAGTTTAAACCCTTTGAAAATGATGTTTTATTCTTTTATTAAAATGATTTTTATAAATCTATTTAAGACTTTTTCTTATTTGAGTCTTATTTATTTTAAATATGTTAATTTGAAAGAATTTTGGTTATTTGCAATAATTTATTTTTCTTGTTAAGGTTAGATTGTCTAGACAGAAAGATAGGAGATTAAATGAGTAAAGTATTAGAAAGAAAAAAATTATTAAAAGAAGGAGAGATTGTTCCGGTATACTATGATGAAGCCTTTAAAATAATGTATGCTAATGA
>JAZULI010000107.1:0-2118 GCA_045603025.1 Bacilli bacterium | reverse complement strand
TGCTGTATTTATTAATTTTACATATATAATAATTAGTTATATGTATGTAAATACAGGTGGTGAATTTTTAAATATTTATTATGTTCAAATTGCTTCAGTTTTAATGTCAGGATTATTTTTATATCGAGCAACTGAAATACTTAAGATGCATAATGATAAATTATACGAATTGAATGAAATTATTGTTAAAGATCCATTAACTGATGCTTATAATAGAAAATTTGTTACAGATAATTTTGAAAATTTTATAGCTGCAAATCCGAAAAATGGAATATCATTTGCTATATTGGATATAGATGATTTTAAAATATTTAATACTAAATATGGTCATGATTTTGGTGATATTGTTTTAAAGACATTTTCATCTTTAGTTATTAAAATTGTTAATAAATATAATGATATGTATTTTGTCCGTTTAGGTGGCGATGAATTTGCCATAATTGCGGTTGATGTTAGTTATGATAAATTTGTAAAACTTTTAGATAATATTCGTTTAGTTGTAAGTTCATATAAATTAAAAAACAATGATGAAGAAGTAGGCATAAGTATTAGTTTAGGTGCTGCTAATTCTAAAAAAGTACGTAGTAAAAAATATGAAGTATTATATAAAGCTGCGGATATTAAATTATATAAAGCGAAAGAAAATGGTAAAAATATTGTTGTGAATTAAAAGGAATATAATATTCCTTTTTTGGTTAAAAAATATATGTTATAATATATAAACGGGAGAGATAAAATATGATAGTAACAAAAGAATTTATCTGGAAAAAAGATCATTATGTATGTCATATTACAGAAGAAAAGAATATGCAAAGTATTATTGAAAAAGGATTAATACCGATGAATGGTGATCGTTGTAGGTTTGTAATGGATAATCGTAAAGGTGTGTTTTGTTTGGATGGTATTCAAAATGTTGAAACTTGGGCTTGTGCTTTATATGAACAATATGATTTAGAAACATTAAAATTATTAAGATTTAATCTTAAAGGTCGTAAGTGGTATCTTGATAATTCAAATGATCAAGCACTTGGAATATACTTACCGGCTAAAGTTTTACCTGAAAAAATAAGTTACCTTGATATTAAAGATCAAGATGGTGAAATATTACCTTTAAATAGATTATTTGATTTAAATATTTATGATATTGATGAATCATTTAATAATGAAATGAATGCTAAAGAAATTTTAATAGATGAATTAAGTTTAAGTTGGCAACCAATTTATGAGTATGAAAAAGATAAACAAAAGGTAAAAAGACTATAAAAAATAATGAGGAATGTGCACATTCCTTTTTTTTTCTTCTTCATATGATAAATTAGATAAAGGAGGGAAGTATGTTTAATAATAATTTATTTAGAAGAAATAATTGTTGCGAAAGACAATTTACTGAGCAAGTAATTGAACCAACAATAACTAAATGTGTTGAAAAAGAATTTTATCATGAAGTACCACATGTATGTCCAATTCATACACATGTAATTAATAAACATATCTATCAACATACATATACACCACAATATAGTTGCTCAGAAGAAAACCAAATAATAAATAATGATTGTGGGAAATGTAGTGGTTTTTAACAAAAAAACTAATTCAATAAGAATTAGTTTCTTTTTTTTATTTTAAGTCATCATAAGAGATATTTAATTTTTTTAGTTCATTATCAATAATTGATTTTGAATTTTTCAAGAAGTTTATTGTATCATTATCACATTCGCCAAAACCTTCACCATCATTAGTTGTTGTGTTATCATCATAATGATATCTACATCCATACATCCATGCTGTGTTGTCAATTACGTTATATTCTAATTGTGAGTCATCTTTTTCGCTATGATAAACTATTGTTTTTTCTGATAAATCAATAATTATATAACTACCATCATTTTCATGTTTAGTATATGTTGATAATAATTCTTGATATCCACCTGACTTTAGTTTATCACTAATTGATTTATTTGTGTTATTGCTACAACCAGTTAATAATATTAATGAAATGAATAAAAATAATCCAAGTTTTTTCTTCATATATACCTCCAATAAACATATTAATCTTTAATTAATGATAGCATTTATTTAAGATATAATCAATAAATTTAATAAATGTTTTAAGATATT
>JAZULI010000106.1:0-2166 GCA_045603025.1 Bacilli bacterium | reverse complement strand
ATTAATACAAAAATAAGATTAATTTTAATTTTTTTTATTACAATGTTAATGGTCATTGTTTTAAGAGTTATGTATATTGAATTAGTTGAATATGATAAGTTATCTCTTTTAGCGAATGATTTATGGAGTAGAGATTTACCTATTCAAGGAGATCGTGGATTAATTTTAGATCGTAATGGAGTAGTTCTTGCGGATAATATTACAACAACTAGTTTAGTTTTAATTCCTAATCAAATTAAAGATAAGGAATTAGTAAGTGAGACTCTTGCAAGTATATTAAAAGTATCAAAAGAAGAGATGGATAAGCATGTTAATAAAGTTACTTCGATTGAAAGAGTTCATCCGGAAGGAAGAGGTCTTGATTATCAAACCGCTGATTTAATTGAAAGTTATAATTTTTCAGGGGTATATTTAGTTAAAGAATCGAAAAGATATTATCCATATGGTGAACTTTTATCCCATGTTTTAGGATATGTGGGAATTGATAATCAAGGATTAAGTGGAATCGAACTAGAGTATGATGAATATTTACAAGGTGAAGATGGGGCTATTAAGTATTTTTCTGATGCCAAAGGGAATAAACTTAATTTATCCGAAATTTACTTAGAAAGTACTAGTGGAATGAATATTTATTTAACAATTGATATTAATATTCAATTATCACTTGAAAGAGAACTTAATAATGTAAATAGTACCTTAAATCCGGATAATAGTTTAGCAGTTGTAATGGATCCTAATACGGGGGAAATTCTTGCTATGGCATCTCGTCCAACATTTGATTCAAATAATTATCAAAAATTTTCTAGTGAAGTAATAAATCGTAATTTACCAATATGGATGACTTATGAACCTGGTAGTACTTTTAAAATTATTACGATGAGTACCGCAGTTGAAGAAAAAATTATTGATATTTATAATGACACTTTTTATGATAGTGGTAGTGTTAAAGTAGGAGGGGCAAGGATTGGCTGTTGGAAAGGTTCTGGTCATGGACATCAAACATTTTTACAAGTATTAGAAAACTCTTGTAATCCAGGTTTTGTTAAATTAGGACAAATGTTAGGGAAAGAAACTTTATTTTCATATTTTGATTTATTTGGTTTTGGTGAAAAAACTGGAATTGATTTAAATGGAGAGAGTAGTGGTATTATGTTTTCACTAGATCAAGTGGGAGAACTTGAACTTGTAACATCAGCATTCGGTCAGGGAATCAGTGTGACACCAATTCAACAAGTAACAGCCGTTAGTAGTGTAGTCAATGGTGGTATTTTATATGAACCATATATTGTTAAAAATGTCGCTGAACCAATAACCAATAGTGTTATTATTAATAATAGTCCTAATAAAGTTCGGAATACAATAAGTAAAGAAACTAGTGCTACAATGCGTTATGCTCTCGAAAGTGTTGTTGCGCGTGGTGGAGGACGTTATGCATATATTGATGGATATCGAATAGGTGGAAAAACTGGAACAGCACAAAAAGTTAAAGATGGACATTATCTAGATAATAACTATATTATGAGTTTTATGTCAGTAGTTCCAGCCAATAATCCAGAAGCAGTCTTTTATATTGCTATTGATAATCCTAAAAATACGGCTTTATTATCAAGTTATACAACGGCTCCAGTTGCTAGAAGAGTACTTTTAGATATCATTGATGCTCTTAATATTGAAAGACAAGAAGATGCTATTGAAAAAACAAAATATTGGGATGATCCTGTTTATTATAATTTACCAGATGTTATTGGGATGACGAAAAAAGAAGCTCAAAAGGAATTATATTATTATAATATTGAATATTCAGGGTATGGTGAATATGTTGTTGAAATGAGTCCCAATCCTAATACAAGATTAGAAGCAGGAAATACAGTTAGATTACTATTAGGGGAAGAAGTGGAATAAAAAAGATTTGTTTATTAATTTATATTTTAATAGACAAATCTTCCTTAATTTCATCAATATATTCATAAACATAATGATAGCATTTTTTTGATAAATTATTAATTTCACTATTCCCTATAATAGATACCCCATTATATTCTTGTATCATTTCAACATCATTGTAAGAATCACCAATAACATAAATATTATCACTATTAATATTTAGTGATTTTTGCATATATTTAATTGCATATGCTTTATTAACATGTTCTTTTTTTACACATA
>JAZULI010000105.1:0-12209 GCA_045603025.1 Bacilli bacterium | reverse complement strand
ATATTAATAATGCATTGGAATTATCTCATTTATTTTCATATTTATTATGGAATGGTTATTTATCATATTCTAAAAAACATACCTATAAATATAATAATAAGAATCTTTTGTTATTTGGAATGTATTCGTTTGATGTTATAAATGGTCAAGGAAAATGTTTGGCTTATTCAGAATTTTTAAGAGATTTTCTTGAGGTATGTGATAAAAAATCTTCCATGATGTTATGTCAAATGCCTAAGAACAAATATTATATAGACTATCCTAAAGGAATAAAAAGAACAATAGAATTTACAGAAAACAATCAAGAATTAAAAGAAAAAGTGAAGAAATTTAAATTAAAATTAAATTTAAAGTTTCATAATCAGTATTTTAATCATGCTATTACTTTAATAGATGATTTAGATAAATTATTTTTATATGATGTTACTAATTTATGCGTATTAGATATTTTAAATAAGAATACAGCAAATATTATAAATGGTTCTGGCATTTATAAATTAAATCCCATTTTAACCTTATTAGACTATCCTTATACGGATGATAATTTTCTTTTGGAAAGAGTAATTTCTTCAAATAATAATTCGTCTTTTTCTAGTAAAGAAATTAATGATAGTTATCGAAATATTATTAAATTATTAAAAAATAAAAGAAATTTACTAAATGATGCATATTATAATATTTTTGATGATTTAAGGTTTATTAAAGAGGAAACTGATGTAATTGGGGATATTAATAAAGTTTTGGAAAAGTTAAAAAAATAAGGCTAAAAATAGTCTTTTTTTTAGTATATTTTTTTTTATAAAAGAAACAATATTATAGGTGATATATTTGAAACAAACTGGTGTAACAAGAAGAATTGATGAATTAGGAAGAATTGTAATTCCAAAAGAAATAAGAAAGAATTTAAAAATTAGAAATAATGATGAATTATTAATAAATGTTAATGAAGATAATATTATTCTTAGTAAATATGAGAAGTTTTCTGAAGATGAAGTATTAAAGGTATTAGTTAAAGCTATTAGCAAAGAGATTAAGAAGAATGTAATAATTACTTCTAAGGATAGAGTTATAGTTAGTAGTAGTGATAATTATAAAGATTTAGAACTTAGTAATAGTATAATTAGTAAAATTGAAAAAAGAGATACTTTTTCTAGTTTAATACCTACTAAGATTAGTTTATTTAATGAAGTTATTGAAGTAGCGTATGTTATAAGTCCTTTTTGTGTATCTAGTGATGTTATTGGTAGTGTGATTATTTTTTCTAAAGATGCTATTGATACAATTACAGTTGAATGTGTTAATATTATTAAAAAGTTTTTAGAAAATTATCTTGAAGAGTAAAAACCTTTGTGTTATAATCAATTCATATTTATTGATGAAGAAATGTGTAAATATTTATTATTTTAAGAGAGTCTTAGTTTGGTGAAATAAGATATTAATGGTATTTATGGTGGATTTTGGAGATAAATCGCATTAAAGCGTTAAAGATTAAGTGCACATTATAAATGTGAATTAAGGTGGTACCACGGTTTTTTCGTCCTTAGATGAGATAATCGTGCTTTTTTATTTGAAGGGAGATTTATATTATGGAAAAATTTTGTATAACAACCGCTATTCCTTATGCTAGTGGAAAATCGCATATAGGGAATGTTTATGAAGATGTCTTAGCTGATAGTATTGCAAGATATAAAAGATTAAAAGGGTATGATGTTTATTTTCAAGTAGGACTTGATGAACATGGTCAAAAAATTGATGATAAAGCTAAAGAATTAGGTGTTTCTCCACAAAAATATGTGGATGATATTGCTGTTGTTTTTAAAGAAATGCTTGATATATTAAATATTAGTTATGACCGTTTAATTAGAACTACTGATCCTGATCATTGTAAAAAAGTAGAAAAAATCTTTACTAAATTATATGAACAAGGGGATATTTATAAAGGAAAATATGAAGGATTATATTGTACTCCTTGTGAATCATTCTTTTTAGAAAAAGACTTAGTAGATGGCAAATGTCCTGATTGTGGTAGAGAAGTTAGTAAAGCAAGTGAAGAAGCCTATTTCTTAAGATTAAGTAAATATGAAGATAGATTAAAAAAATATATTAATGAACATCCTGATTTTTTAGTTCCAGAATCAAGGAAAAATGAAGTTGTTAATAACTTTCTAAATCCTGGATTACAAGATTTATGTGTTTCTCGTACAACATTCGATTGGGGAGTTAAAGTACCATTTGATCCTAAACACGTTGTTTATGTATGGATTGATGCTTTAATTAATTATATTACATTCTTGGGATATGATGTTGATGGTAGTAGTAGCGAATTTAAAAAATATTGGCCTGCTGATTTGCAAATTTTAGGAAAAGATATTTTTAGATTTCATGCTATTTATTGGCCAATTATTTTAATGGCACTTGATTTAGAACTTCCTAAACAAGTATTTGGACATCCTTGGTTATTATTTTCACAAGGAAAGATGAGTAAAAGTGTGGGAAATATTGCTTATGCCGATGATTTATGTAAAAAATATGGTACTGATGCTATTCGTTATTATTGTTTACATGAAATTCCATATAATCAAGATGGAAATTATACCGAAGATTTATTAGTAGAAAGAATTAATTCTGATTTAGCGAATGTCTTAGGTAATTTAGTTAATCGTACTATTGCTATGGGGAATAAATATTTTAATGGAGTTGTGACGAATAAAAATGTTGCTGGGGAATTTGATAATGAATTAAAAGAAGTAGTTAAAAATGTTCCAGAAAAATTAGAAAATGATATTGAAACAGTTCATTTAGCGCTTGCTCTTGATCATGTATTTGAAATATTTAGAAGAAGTAATAAATATATTGATGAAACAACACCATGGATTTTAGCAAAAGACGAAAATAGTAAAGATAGACTTGAAACCGTTATTTATAATTTATTAGAAAGTATTAAAGTCGGAGCTTATTTATTAAGTCCATTCTTACCAGAAACTAGTGAAAAAATCTTTAATCAATTAAATATTTTAGATAAGAGTGATTTATTTAATGAAAATAATGAATATCATTTAAATAAGGGAGAACCATTATTTATGAGAATCGAGGTTAAAAATGAATAATTATTTAATGGATACTCATTTTCATTTAGATTTAACATGTGATATTGAAACTATTTTAATGGATGCTGAAAAAAACAATGTTAAGAAGTTTATCATATCAGGTTGTGATAAAAAAAGTATTCGTGATGGTTTAGAGATTGTTAATCGTTATGAAAATGTATATATGACAGTAGGATTTCATCCAGATGAAGTAGATGATATTAATGATGATGATTTATTATATATCGAGAAATTAGTTAATAATAATCATAAAATTATTGGTATTGGGGAAATAGGTCTTGATTATTATCATAATGATACTAATATTGAAAGACAAAAAGAGTATTTTGAAAAACAGATTTTAATTGCGAAAAAGTTTAATTTACCAATTGTTGTTCATACTAGAGAAGCTACAGAAGATACTTATGAAATATTAAAAAAATATGATATTAAGGGTGTTCTTCATTGTTATAGTGGTAGTTTAGAAATGGCTAAACTATATCTAGAAAAAGGATTTATGTTTGGAATAGGGGGAGTTTTAACTTTTAAAAATAGTAAATTAAGAGATGTTGTTAAAGAAATACCTCTACAAAATTTAATATTAGAAACGGATAGTCCTTATTTAGCACCAGAACCTAAAAGGGGAAGTGTTAATGAACCTAAAAATATAAAAATAATTGCTACTTGTTTAGCAAAAGTTAAAGAAACTAGTATCGAAGAAGTTACGGATGTAACGACTTCTAATGCTAAAAGATTGTTTGACTTAATAAAGTAAATTTGGTATATTCTTATCATAGAGGTGATGGGCCTTGAAGAAAAAGAATAACCTTTTTTTATACTTAAAAAAATATTTTATTGGGTTAATTTATATTTTCTTAATCTTGATTATTATAGTTTGTGGTAATGAACGTAATAATGTTCTTACAACAAATGTTAATACTGTTAAATCAATAAAATATGCTAAGATTACCAATATTAGAAAACAAGATTATTATAAAAATGTTAATTCAACAGCTTTAATTAAAGAATATGGTAATAAATATAAATTAGAATTTACAGGTACTTTAACCGGATATGGACCTGATTGTGTAGGATGTAGTGGTATAGTTGCTTGTTCTCCTAATCCAGATGTTCGAAATAATAATATTTATTATAATGATAAAGAATATGGAAAAATAAGAATATTAGCAGCTGATAGGTCAATTCCATGTGGTAGTATTATCAAAATATCTAACTTTAAGTTTATTGGTGATGATTTTTATGGAATAGTTCTAGATCGTGGAAGTTCAATTGTAGGATTAACTATGGATTTATTGTATCCTAGTGAAGATGATACTGTTATAATTGGTAGACAATATAAAATTAATTTTAAAATTGAACGTTGGGGTTATTGATAATAAAAATAAAAAATTAATATGAGTGTCTATATTAATTTTTTTTATTATAAATAATTGTCAAGTATGAAAAATTATGATATATTTTGATAGTAGGAGTGTAAAGATGGAAAATGGTGTTAATAATAATGAAAGTCGTAATAAATTAACTATATTATTGATTATTGCTATTGTTCTTTCAATTGGTGCAATAGCTTTATCAAGTTATGCTTTCTTTTCATATAGTCATACAGGAGGAAATAATACAATTTCAACTGGAAAAATAAAACTAAAATTTACTGATAGTGAAAATAATATAAATATTGTAAATCAATTTCCAATTAGTGATAATGAAGCGATATCCATGGTATCAACTGATAATGAAGTTGTAATAACTGATTTTACTGTTACAGGTTATTCAACAATGAATACTCCACTTAAATATAAAGTATCAGCTGTAAAAGGTGATGATATTACTAATTATAATAGAATGGTAGATGAACATGTAAAATTATATTTAGTAGCAGAAGATAATAATAAAGGTTCTATAACAATAAAAAATGGTTATGATATAGCAAATACAGAAGATAATATATATGGTGCATTAGCAAGTGCAGGGAATAATGGAACTAATGTTAAAGATGGTGGAGAAATAGAGTTAGCCATTGGTCAATTAGCAAGTGATGAAACTACTCATAATTACACTTTAAGAATGTGGATAAGTGATAATGTAAAAATATCTGATACAACAACAACTTATCAATATTGTGCTTCAGAAAGTGAATGTAATGATAATAGATTGGTTTATAAAACAATGTATTATTCATTAAAAATAAAGGTAGAAAGTTTATTAGATTAAAAAAAGATCATAATGATCTTTTTTTACTATTTAACATTAAAAATGTCAATAATAAAAAAAGACAAAAAAATTAACATTTATATCTTGAAAAAGGAAATATAATATGCTAAATTATAATAGTAAGGAGGAAATATGAATAATAATTCAAGCAAACAAATTTTATTATCAGTGATTGGAGTAGCTATTTTAGTTATAGCAGTAGTTGGTGTATCATTTGCGTTCTTTAGTTATGTATATAATGGTGGAACTGCAAATACTGTACAAACAGGTACAATTGTATTTAGTGCTAGTGATTCTCAACTAAAATTAACTAATGTATTCCCTACAGATGCTTATGATAGTGGTATAGCACATGAAAATGATGTTTTAACTGCTACTGTAAGTGTTTCAGGAAATACTACTTATGAAGAAGGTATTGATTTTACTGTTAGAGCAATGAATGTTACAAACAAATCAACTGGAGCAAATCCAATTGTTCCTACTGTATTAGTAACTCCTATAGCTGTTAATGGTATTACTTATACCACTGGTACTGCTGGTACTGCTGCTGAATATAATTCTACAAATGTTTTAGCAAGTGGTGATACAATTTGTGCTGGTACAATTGCAGCTAATACAGTTGTTGGTTCTGTAGGTAATGAAACTCAAATTCTTGAAATTAAAGCTTTCTATGATAAAGCAGATTATCATATTAGCGATAATACAAAAGAAGAATTAGTTAATGCAAATTTATTATCTAATGATTATGCTGGTAGAATTATTCCTACAGATGAATGGACTGCTTTAGCTGGTGAAGGAACAAGTGCTGCGTATTCATTCAAAATTCAAGTAACTGCCGTTGAAGGCGGAAGTGATGATCCAAGAATAACTCAATAATTAGTTATAATTGAAAAAATATTTAAGTCATATGATTTAGATATTTTTTTTGTTTTAATATTGAAAAGATAAACATTATATGTTAAATTATAATAGAGGAGGAAGTATGGATAATAATGCAAGAAGAAATGTAACTTTATCAATCGTTGGTGTAGCTTTATTAGTTGTAGCAGTAGTTGGTGTATCATTCGCATTCTTTAGTTATTATGGTGCTGCTGGTGATGCAAATACAGTTCAAACTGGTCAAATTTATTTTAGTGCTTCACAAGATACTTTAACTTTAACTGATGCATTCCCAACAACAGAAGCTGGTTCTGAAGCTGCTGTTGTTAAAGTAAGTGGTTATACTACTTATACTAATGGTGTTGATTTCGAAGTAAGAGTTGCTAGTGTTAATGCAAAAAATAATACTACAATTAAACCAAGAATTTCTGTATCTACTGTTGCTGGTCTACCTAATACAATTAGTGTTACTCCTGCTACTAATATTAATGCTGCAACATTAGCTGCTGGTACAGTACTTGCTACTGGAAAAGTAACTGCTACGGAAGCAATGGAACAAGAAGTACCTGTGTTAAATATTAAAGCATATTATAGTAGTGCTGATTATCATATCACTAATCTTGAAAACACTGATGCAAATAAAACTACATTAAAAAATGCTGGTTTATTAGCTGAAGATTTTAATGGTACTCTTATTAGCCAAGAAAATTGGAATGCTTTAGCTGGTACTGGTGCAGATTCTGCATATTCATTTACTATTCAGGTATTAGCTGCTGAAGGTAATGCTACTGCAGGAATTAACTAATGAGTTAAAAAATATTTAAGTCTTATGATTTAAATATTTTTTTATACCAAAGTATGTCAATAATTTAAAAAAATGTGTCCATTTATTGATTTATTTAATAGGTTATTATATAATCAATTTAGATATGAATCTAAGGAGGAACAGTATGAGAATTACAAGAGTAAACGTTAAGAAATTTGATAATCCTGAAGCTGCTGTGAAGGGTGTTGCTGAGGTTACTTTAAATAATTGCTTTGTTGTAAAGGACATTAGAATTATTGAAAAACCTGAAAAGATGGTAGTAGCTATGCCTAGTAAGTCATATGTTGCTAAAAACGTTGAAGAGGGTGAAGAAGGTGTTAGAAAACATAAAGATCTTGCTCATCCAATTAATGCAGAAACTAGAAAAATCTTTAACGACATTATCTTAGCTGTTTTTGAACGTGCTACTGATAGTGAATATGAAGAAGTTGTTGATGTACTAGTATCAGAAGGCTAATTTATTAGTCTTTTTTCTTTTTTTATACATATACTTAATTGGAGGATATATGGATAGAGAAAAAGAACTTAGTACTTATAATCATAGTGTTAACATTGTTGAACGTAAAAATATTTTAATTAGTGGGGTTAAAAAGGTTGATAGTTTTGATGAAGAGGAGTTCTTAGTAGAAACAGTCATGGGATATCTTGTATTAAAGGGAGAAGGGCTGGAATTAATTAAATTGGATACATTACAAGGTACTGTTTCTATAAAAGGTTTGATTAAGAGTTTTGATTATATTGATGATGTTAAAAAAGATAAAGAGCATTCTTTATTTAATCGGTTATTTAAATGAGTTTAATTATTCAATTACAATCTTTATTTTTTTCTTTTTTATTTGGTTTATTTGTTAGTATTTTGTTTAATCTTAGTTATAAGGTTTTATTTTGTAAAAATATATTTATAAGAATTATAATTAATTTGTTATTTTCTATTAGTTTGTATCTTTTATATTTTTATTTCTTATATAAAATTAATAATGGTATCTTACATTTATATTTTTTCTTTGCATTATATATATCATTTTTTATTTATAATCGTTTATTTGTCAAAATTAGAGTCAAATAGGTTAATAATTCAGTGATTTAATTGCAATAAATTCTATTTTTTGCTATATATAAAATATAGTGGTGATTATATGGCAAAGGTTACTAAAAAGAAAAAGGTACGTAAAAGTGCTAAAAGAATAATGGTTTTTGGTATTATTTCTATTGTTTTATCAGTTTTAATTCTTGGTAGTATTTTTAATGTAGTGATAGATGTTATTAATAAATATCAAGAAGCGGATATGTTAGAAGAGAAACTAGCGGATTTAAAAGAGGAAGAAGAGGATTTAAATCAAGAGATAGTTAAATTACAAGATCCTGATTATTTAGCAAGATATGCAAGAGAAAAATATTTTTATTCCAAAGATAATGAATTAATTATTCGGATACCTACCGAGTAATTTTTTTTAAACTTTTGAGAATTAGAAAATATAGATGAATTTGTAAAAATGATTGAGAAAGTCTAACTTGCTTGAATAAATCCAGTTAGTGAACATTTTGCTGATGCCAGCAAAACGATTAAGATATACCTTTTATTTAATTGTTAAAAATGCTGATATAGTGAATAAATTGTTTTTAAAATCTTTGTGAAATAATCATTGTCTATTGATATCTAATTTAATATTTTGTAAAATAATTTATGGAGATGGACATGGAAAGAGTTTATGATTATTTATTAAATTGTATTAAACTTAGTAATGAAGATAAAATAGTTGTTGGAGTTTCAGCAGGACCTGATTCAATGGCGCTTATATATATATTAGAGGATTTACGAAAAAAGATTGATTTTAAAATTATTGTAGCGCATATTAATCATAATATTCGAAGAGAAAGTACCGAAGAAGCTTCTTTCTTGGAAGATTATTGTAATAAACACAATATTACTTTTGAATTTATGAAAATAGAAAAATATGGTGATGATAATTTTCATAATGAAGCGAGAAATATTCGATATAATTTTTATAAAGATTTAATTAAGAAATATTCTGCTAATTACTTAATGACTGGTCATCATGGTGATGATTTAATGGAAACTATTTTAATGAGAATAGTTAGAGGGTCTTCATTAAAGGGATATAGTGGATTTTCTAGTTATGTAGATATGGGTTATTATAAAATTGTTAGACCATTAATATTTGTTACTAAAGAGGAAATAGAGAACTTTAATAAGAAAAAGAATATTTCTTATCGTATTGATAAGAGTAATTATAAAGATCAATATACAAGAAATCGTTATCGAATGAATATATTACCATTTTTAAAAAGTGAAGATAAGGATGTTCATGATAAATTTTTAAAATTTAGTAATACTTTAATGGAATATGATGAATATATTGAAACAATGATGTTTAATTGTCTTAAATTAGTTTATAAAGATGGTATTGTTGATATTTTAGAATTTATTAAATTACCTAAATTAATTCAAAAAAGAGTTATTGATTATTTATATGAAAGAATATATTTAGATGATTTATTTTTAATTAATGATAAACATCAACAATTATTTCTTGATTTAGTTTATTCTAAGAAAGCTAATATGACTTATAATTTACCTAATGATTATTTATTAATAAAGTCTTATGATAAAATTTATTTTAAAAAAATTGTTGATGATATTAATAATTATGATATTTTATTAGAAGATTATGTTAAACTTGCTAATGGAATGATTTTAGAAAAAGTATTAAGTATAGATACAAATGGTAATGATATTCTTCGTTTATCTAGTAAAGATATTGTTTTACCTCTTCGAGTTAGAACTAGAAAAAATGGTGATCGGATAAAAACTTTTAATGGGGGAACCAAAAAAGTTAAAGATATTTTTATTGAAAAAAAGATTCCTCTTGATAAAAGAGATTTATGGCCTATTGTTGTTGATTCGGAAGATAAAATTGTTTGGATACCAAAACTTAAAAAATCAAAATTTAATAGACTTAAAAATGAAAATTGTGATATAATATTTAGATGTAATTAGGAGGAATAGTATATATGAAAAAAAATGAAATGAAAAAGACTGTTGTACCATATATATCTTTATTAGCAATTATGCTAGTTATTTTATATATGTTTAATTTTATGGGTAATGAAGTTCATAACTTTACTTATAATGAATTTATGAAACATGTTAATGAAGGACGTGTTGATAATATTGATGTAACCCCAAGTAATGGTGGTGGTGTATATTATATTAGTGGTCAATTAGATGGTTATAAAAAGAAAGAAACCTTTAAAGTAACTGCTCCTTTATCTGATGAAGTTGTTAAGGAAATAGTTGATGGATATGAAAAATATGATTATAAGATTAATGTTAATAAAGATCCTGCTAGTAGCACTTTCTTAACAATATTAATTAATTTTGTACCAATTTTATTAATTGTAGGATTTGGGTTCTATTTCTTTACTAAACAAGCGAGTGGAGCTAATAAATCATTTGATTTTGGTAAGAGTCGTGCTAAATTAAGTGATGATAAGAAGAAAGTTACCTTTGCGAATGTTGCTGGTTTAAAAGAAGAAAAAGAAGAAGTTAAAGAATTAATTGATTTCTTAAAAAATCCTAAACGTTTTCAAAAGTTAGGTGCTAGAATTCCTAAAGGTGTATTACTTGTTGGTCCTCCAGGTACTGGTAAGACTTTACTAGCTCGTGCCGTTGCTGGAGAAGCGAATGTTCCGTTCTATTATATTAGTGGATCTGATTTCGTTGAATTATTTGTAGGTATTGGAGCTTCACGTGTTCGTGATATGTTTAAACAAGCTAAACACAATGCCCCATGTTTAATTTTTATTGATGAAATTGATGCTGTTGGTCGTCAAAGAGGTACTGGTTTAGGTGGAGGTCATGATGAACGTGAACAAACACTTAACCAATTATTGACTGAAATGGATGGTTTTGGGGCTAATGAAGGTATTATCATTATTGCGGCAACTAATCGTGCTGATGTCCTTGATCCTGCATTACTTCGTCCAGGAAGATTTGATCGTCAAGTAACCGTTAATTTACCTGATGTAAAAGGTCGTGAAGAAATATTAGAAGTTCATGCACGTAATAAGATTTTAGATAAAAATATTACTTTAAGTAATCTTGCTAAGAGAACACCAGGATTTAGTGGTGCAGATCTTGAAAACTTGTTAAATGAAGCTGCTTTACTTGCCGTTCGTCGTAATAAGGAATTTATCACGATGAGTGAAATTGACGAAGCAACTGATCGTGTTTTAATGGGACCTGCTAAGAAAAGTAAAAAATATACGGAAGAAGAACGTCGACTTGTTGCTCATCATGAAGCAGGACACGTTGTTCTTGGTTTAAAATTAAATAGTGCCAATGATGTTCAAAAAGTAACTATCATTCCACGTAGTTATGCTGGTGGATATGCGATGATGGTTCCAAAAGAAGAAAAATATACTTCTACTAAAACGGAATTATTAGAGCAAATTACTGGTTTATTAGGTGGACGTGTATCAGAAGAATTAAATTTTGGTGAAATTACTACAGGAGCTCATAATGACTTTGAAAAAGCCACAAAGATTGCTCGTGCTATGGTTACTGAGTATGGTATGAGTGATTTAGGACCTGTTCAATTAGAACATCAATCAGAAGGTGTCTTCTTAGGACGTGATTATAACAAGAGCCGTAATTTCTCTGATATCGTAGCTCATGAAATTGATGAAGAAATTAGAAAAATTGTTGGTAATTGTTATGATAATGCTACAAAAATCTTAAAAGAAAATATTGATTTAGTAAAATTAATAGCCGAAGCATTGCTTGAAAGAGAAACATTAACTAAAGAACAAATTGAATACTTAGTAGAACATAAAGAATTACCAGAAGAAACTTCTTTAAATGATTTAACAATTGAGGAATTAAAAGAAAAGGCTAAAGAGGCTGGTATTAAAGGTTATACTAAAATGACAAAAGAAGAACTAGTTAGAGAACTAAATAAATAGTTCTTTTTTTATTAAAGTTAATATATTAGATATGAAAAAATGAATCCAATGGGTTCATTTTTTAGTTGATATCATTTTAGAGTGGTGTATATTATTAAATATATTAATGCCATCAGTTATTATGATTATATAGTTTTGTTAATATAAATATTATTTTCTTGCCTAATTATAACTATTAAACTATAATACTTTTGGAGGAC
>JAZULI010000104.1:0-3838 GCA_045603025.1 Bacilli bacterium | reverse complement strand
TAAAGAAAAGGCTTTATTATTTGCTATTTGTTATAATTTAGTTATTACTAAAACTGAGTATGAAAAACTTAAACCATTTGTTAGGGATTTAGGAGGTAAATAAGATGGATTTTTTAATGAAATATAATTTTTTAGAGAATGATATTGATGATATCTTAAAAAATAATTCTAAAAGTGTTATTAATAACATAATCCTTAATCAAAAAAATGTAATGGAAATAGTTGAATATTTACAAGAACTTGGTGTTACTAATGTTGCTATTAAAAGAATATTTATGAATCAAATTGGTCTTTTTCATAAAACGAAAGAAGAATTAATAACAGCCTTTGATGAGTATGAAATAGATTCAATTATTAAATCATTAAATTATGATGTTAATACATTTGATATGATTGAATTTTAAAAAGCTTGATTTTTTAGTAAAAAAAGATTAAAATATGTAATAAGTGAAAGGAGTAATTAATTTTTTATAGAAGTTAGTTACTTCTTTTTTTTGTTTTTGGAGTTAATATGGGGCATTATTTTATAAATGAGAATTTAAAAAGTGATATTAAGAAATTTAAAGTAGAATTTAATAATCAAAGTTTTGTTTTTAATACAGATAATGGTGTTTTTTCTAAGGGTGAACTTGATTATGGAAGTTATTTGTTAATTAAAAATGTTTTGGATAAAGTAAGTGGTAAAGTTTTGGATTTAGGCTGTGGTTATGGTCCTATTGGCTGTATTGTTAATAAACTTACTAATAGTGAAGTATTGATGGTTGATATTAATAAAAGAGCCGTTCATCTTGCTAATATGAATATTAAAGAGAATAAACTTTCTAATATTAGAGCAATGGTTAATGATGGACTTTTGGAAATTGAAGAAAAGTTTAATTATATTGTTACTAATCCACCAATTAGAGTAGGGAAGGAAATACTTTATAATTTGATTTATTCATGTAAAAATAGATTACTTCCTAATGGTGAAATTTACTTAGTAATAAGAAAACAACAAGGGGCTAATTCTTTTATTGAGGATATGAAAAAAGTATTTGACGTCAAGATAGTTGACAAGAGTAAAGGTTTTTTCATAATTTGCCTAAAATAATGTTGACTATTGTTAATGTTTGTGTTATTAATATATGTTGGCGGCATATTATAAAACCTAATATGTACTTTAAAATTAAATATTGTGTAATGGGGTGAAAAGATGGCTTATAAGCTTATTAATTGTGGCGATTATCGTCAAAGAAGATCCTTTTCAAGGATAAAGAAAACATATGAATTGAAAGATTTACTTGAGATTCAAAAGAAAAGTTATCAATGGTTTATTGATACTGGTATTAAAGAAGTCTTGGAAGACTTATTCCCCGTAGAAAATTTTTCCGGAACTCTTTCATTAGAATTTGGAGATTATCATTTTGATGAACCTAGATATTCTATTAAAGAAAGTAGAGATCGTGAAACTACTTTTGCTGCACCTTTGAAAGTGGAAGTAAGACTTTTTAATCATGAAACTGGTGAGGTAAAAGAACAAGAAATATTCCTAGGTGATATGCCTGTTATGACAGACAGTGGAACATTTATTATTAATGGAGCTGAACGTGTTATTGTTAGCCAATTAGTAAGAAGTCCTAGTGTTTATTTTAATCGTGAAATTGATAAAAATGGTCGTAATGTTATTACATCACAAATTATTCCTACTCGTGGAACATGGTTAGAGTTTGAAACTGATGCTAGAGATGTGGTTTATGTTCGAATTGATCGTACTAGAAAAGTTACTTTAACAACCCTTTTACGTGCATTTGGATTATCTAGTGATGAAGAGATTTATAAATTATTTGGACATGATCCTTATATTGAAAATACTATTGCTAAAGATAGTACTAGAAATACTGATGAAGCCTTAATTGAAATTTATGAAAAATTAAGACCAGGTGAACCATCTACATTAGATAGTTCGAAAAACCAAATTATTACCCGTTTCTTTGATGAATTCCGTTATGATTTAGCCAGAGTTGGTCGTTATAAATTTAATCGTAAATTAAATGTTACTGATCGTTTATTAGGACAAACATTAGCTGAAGATATTAAAGTAGATGGAGAGACTAAATTTGCCAAAGATACTTTAATTACTAAAGATTTATTAGAAGAATTAAAAACTATCTTTAATAATGGATATCATTTAGTTGATGCTAAAATTAATGAAGAGTTAGATACTCATGGAAAAGTTCAAACAATTAAGATTTATAATCCAGAAAATAAAAAAGAAAAATTAATTGTTATTGGTAATGATTATAATATAGATGTTAAACGTTTAACTATTTCTGATGTTTATGCTTCAGTTAGTTATTATTTAAATTTATTACATGGTGTTGGAAATTTTGATGAAATTGACCATTTAGGAAATCGTCGTATTCGTCAAGTTGGTGAATTATTACAAAATCAATTTAGAATTGGTGTAGCTCGTATGGAAAGAGTTATTCGTGAACGTATGACTACTCAAGAAATGGATGAAGTAACACCTAAAACATTAATTAATATTCGTCCTGTAACAGCAGCGATGAAGGAATTCTTTGGTAGTTCACAATTATCACAATTTATGGATCAAACAAATCCTCTTGCTGAACTTACTAATAAACGTCGTTTATCTGCATTAGGTCCAGGTGGACTTTCTCGTGATAGAGCAGGTGTAGAAGTACGTGACGTTAATGCAAGTCACTATGGTCGTATTTGTCCAATTGAATCACCTGAAGGTCAAAACATTGGATTAATTACATCTCTTGCAAGTTATGCTAAAATTGATGATTATGGATTTATTATGACTCCATATCGTCGTGTTGTTGATAAGAAAATCACTGATGATGTTGATTATTTAACAGCTGATGAAGAAGCCGATTTCATTATTTCACAAGCTACAATTGAAACTGATGATAATGACATGATTGTAGAAGATAAAGTTACAGCTCGTTATAAGGGTGAAAATATTCTTGCTAAAAGTAGCGATGTTGATTATGTTGACGTATCACCTCAACAAGTAGTAGCAGTTACTACTTCATGTATTCCATTCTTGGAACATGATGATGCTACTCGTGCATTGATGGGTGCTAACATGCAACGTCAATCGGTACCACTTTTACGTGCAGAAGCTCCATTTATTGGAACTGGTGTTGAATGTGTTGCTGCTAAAGATTCAGGTGCAGTAATTATTTCGAAAGCTGATGGTATTGTTGATTATGTTGATGCTAAGAAAATAGTTGTTAAAAATGCTAAGGATAAAGATGTTTATTTCTTAAGTAATTTTGAACTTTCTAATGCTGGTACTTGCCAACATCATCGTCCAATTGTTCATGTAGGTGATAAAGTATCACGTGGACAAGTTATCGCTGATGGTCCAAGTACGGATAAAGGTGAACTTGCCTTAGGTAAAAACGTAGTTGTAGCCTTCATGACATATAATGGTTATAACTATGAAGATGCGGTTATTTTAAATGAAAATTTAGTTAAAGATGATGCTTATACATCACTTCACTTAGAAGATTATCAAATGCAATGTCGTGATACAAAATTAGGACCTGAAGAGATTACTCGTGATATTCCTAATGTATCTGAAGAAGCTCGTAAGAACTTAGATGAAAATGGTATTGTAATGATTGGTACAGAAGTACATGAAGGTGATATCTTAGTTGGTAAAGTTACTCCAAAAGGTATGGCTGAACTTACTTCAGAAGAAAAATTATTACATGCAATCTTTGGTGAAAAAACTCGTGAAGTTCGTGATACATCACTTCGTGTTCCACATGGAGGAGATGGTATTGTTCATGATGTTAAGATTTATTCTCGTAAAGAAAATGAT
>JAZULI010000103.1:0-2719 GCA_045603025.1 Bacilli bacterium | reverse complement strand
TTATGGAATTAATGGAAGGAGTGGTACTTAATATGAGTAAGGATATTGAATTTGTAAAAAAATATACAACATGGAAAGATGAAAATGAACGAATAAATGCCTCAATTATTAGTGAAGAGAGAAAAGAAGCGTATTTAGAAGGAAAGAATGCTAAAACAATTGAAACAGTTATTAATATGAAAAAAGATAATTTATCAATTGAACTAATTAGTAAATATGTTGGATTATCAGTTGAAGAAGTAAAAAAAATAATTGATGATAACGAACAAGGTAATTTAAAATAATAAAAATATATTAAAATCAATGAATAATAGCATAATTACTTAGATCATTGATTTTTTTATAGAATAAATTCATTGTCAAATTAGTTGCTAATCAATTTATCTTTTAGTACAATTATTATTGTAGGGAGAATAGGAAAGATATGGATAGTAATGAAAAATTAACTGAGAAAGAAATACTAGATTTTTTGGAACAACATTTAACAAAAGAAAGAACGATTAGTTCACTTTCGGAAATATTAGATATTAGTGAATTTGAACTTTTAGGTTATGTTTACAAATTAAGGGAAAAAGGAATTAATATTGATTATTATGAACGGGATAATGAAGCTTATATTATAAAAAATAATCATCCTGATTTATCGAAAGAAAATACTTATTATATCGAAGAGGATATTAATACTAAGACTAAATTTGCGGTTATTTCTGATTTAAGAATAGGTTCTAAGTATGAACAAATCGCTATTTTAAATGATATGTATCAAAAGTTTTTAAAAGAAGGTGTTAAATATGTTTTTATCGCTGGTAATTTATTAGAAGGACTTTATAATGGAAAAGATTTATTGGAATTTGGTAAAAGTCTTAATTTTAATGATGCTAAATCGCAAGCTGATCATTTAATTGAATATTTTCCACGAGTAGAGGGTATTGAAACACTTTTTATTACTGGGACAAATGATCATAAATGGGCAAAAAAATTAAATATTGGGGAATATATCGCTAGTAAACGTGACGATATGAAATATTTAGGTCCTAAAAGTTGTACGGTTTATTTTAATAATGTTTCCTTTAGAATTGAACAATTAAAAAAAGGAGATGCCTATACAATCGCTTATCCTCCGCAAAAATATAGTCGTTCAATGTCTAGTTATGAAGATTATGATGCTATCTTTTTATCAGGTGGTTTAAATATTCAACATTTTCCATCAATTCGTGATACTCAAATATTTTCGGTTCCTTCGGTAGTTGATCGGACTCCTAAAATGGCTAGTGATAATCAAATGAATACTATGGGAGCTTTAGAATTTGAAATTGAATATAATAAAACCGGTAAATTAAAAAGATTAGTACCATTAATAATTCCATATTATGAACCTAGTAAAAAGAGTTATTTACAAGTTAAAAAACTTAATATCAAATTAGATGAAAATAATGAAATAATTGATATTAATAATGGTGAAGTTGAATCTAATAATTATTTTAGAACAATCGATAAACTTTATAATTTAATTAAAAAAGAAGAGAAGTTTAATGATTTAAAAAATCGTTTATCTCTTACGGATAATGAATTAATGGGAGTAATATCTTATTTACAACAAATTGGAAGAGAAATAGAAATTGTTGATATTGATAATGAATTAATTGTACAAAAGACTTTTCAAAAAAGAAGACAGTATGATAAGAAACCATCAATGGAAGAATTACATAAAAAAGAGATTTTAGTTGTATCAGATACTCATTATGGTAGTATATGGTGTCAACCTTCAATGGTAAATACAGCAGTATATGAAGCGTATAACCGAGGAATTACGGATATTATTCACGTTGGCGATATTTGTGATGGTGATTACTCAAGAATTCGTCCAAATAATATTCGTGAAGTTTTCTTATATGGTGCCACCGGACAAGTTGATTATACCCTTAAAAATCTTCCAAAATATAAAGGCATGAAATGGCATATGATAACCGGTAGTCATGATCAAACGCATTTATTTAATTATGGTGTTGATTTTGGTAAAGAATTAGCCAAAAAACGTAGTGATATTGAGTATTTAGGACAAGATCGGGCAATGCTATATTTAGATAAATGTGCTATTGAAGTATTCCATCCAGGTGGGGGATCTTCAAGAATTTTATCTACTAAACCGCAAAATGGTATTGATCAAATGTTATCCAAGAATAAACCTAAATTATCCCTTCGAGGCCATTATCATAAGGTTTATTATATGATGTACAGGAATATTCATACTTTCTTATGTCCATGTAATGTTGATCAATCAAGTTATATGATGAAAGGGGAGATGCCTAATTTAATGGGGGATTATTTCTTAACATTATATTACGATGATAATGGAATGATTCATTATATTGTTCCTGAAATTATGCTATTTTCTCAAGATGATGTACGTAAAAACGATTGGGATAATCCTAAAAAATATATTAAAAATAAAATTATTACAACTAAAAAGAACTAAATGTTCTTTTTTATTATTAAAGGATTAATATTTATTATTTTAAGATTATATTTAATTAATAAAATATTTTCAATTATTGGTAATAGTGTTTTAATATCAATATTTGTATTAAATAAATCTTTTGCTGAATTTAAATGATTTTCTAACTTATAATTACCAAGAATATTATAATGAAAACCACTTGCTAAATAAAAAGCAATAACATCAGGGATTATAAAGTTATTTAAATATTTATTTAAATTA
>JAZULI010000102.1:0-1801 GCA_045603025.1 Bacilli bacterium | reverse complement strand
AAAGGATTAAGAAAAATGATATTTTAGGATTAAGTATTAATAATAATAATTTAATCATTACTTTTGAAGGAGATGTATCAAGGAAATTTAAAATTAAATTAATTGATATGGTATATGAGTCTCCTGCACCTCCTACAATTTCTCCTCCTTCAAAGATAAATATCATGTCATCATTATTAAAAGATTGTTTGAGTGATATGGAATTATTTGGGGAAAAATTATATTTCCAAATTGATGAAGATTATTTTTATGCAGGTGCAGATAGTGAGTTTGGAGATTCTACTTTCAAATATCTGCATGGCGAATCAGGAATTGAAAATACTGTTAAATCTAATTTTAGTATTCCTAAATTAAAAGATATTTTATCTGCCTCAAAATTTAGTGATTTTGCAACATTGGAATTAGGTAATAATCTTCCATTGATTTTAAGATTCGAATTATTCACAGGTGATGGGGAATTAATGTTTCTTTTGGCTCCAAGAATTGATGCAGAAGATGAGTATTAAGTGAAAAGTATTTTAAAATAGTTTATATGATTGAGAAAGTAAATATAACTGAAACTAAAAATCTAAAAGGATTACAAGATAGTGATGAGATATTTATGAGTATCCTTTATCATCAGGATAATATTAAAAAGGTAATGAGAATGATTAGTGAACATATTCTTGATGTTGGGGATGTTCATGATTGGACGAAATTAGATTATTTTGATGAATTTTATAATGACTGTTTTGAACGAAGATATAATCCTGTTTTCAGTAATAGGGAATGGTACAATATTCATTGTAAATTTGAGAGACATCATTTGAATAGTAAAATCCCTGATGATGTTGATTTATTTGATGTTTTGGAATCTATTGTGGATTGTATAGTTACTGCAAAAAGCCAAAATATTAAGGTAAATCCTTTTTTCTTACTTTTAAGGGATGATGTTCTTCAAGAGGCATATTGGAATACTATTAAGAAACTGGAGGATAATATTATTTTAAGTGAGTGAATTTTATTTTTTTAAAAATTATTAAAGGAGTGAAATATTTAATCTAATGGCTTTTGAAAGATATACTTTACAAAAAGGTAATATTGATTATCCTATTAGAGATTTATTGAAAAAAAAGGATATGGATATTGATGAGATATGTGCATTGTTGAATGAGTTAAATATTAAATATAATGATTTAGAGGATAATTTAAAACAGGTTCTCGTTAAGGAATATAAAACTACTCGTTGGAGAGATGAGTATAGTACTGTTCGTTTAGAATTATTAACAAGTCTTGCAGAGCAGTTTGGCATTGAATTATAATATGTTTTTTTTATCAGGAGAATTAATATAATAATGAAAAAAATGGTTTAACTGGGGGGAGTAAATTGTCTAGTTGGGTGTTTGGTTCGTTTATATTAATTTTCATGTTGGCATTATTCATATTATGGGTTGTTAGTTTTAAAGTTTATTTTCTTAAATAAAAAAAAATAAAGGTTTATTATGTATAGTGATGAGTTAATTGAAATTCGTATAAAAAGAGCAGAGTTATTAAAGGAAATTCATTTTCTTGAAGATGAACATAATAATTTATGGAAAAAAATAATTAAAGAATTTAATAATAATGTGGGGGTTTATAAAAAAAGTAGTGATTTATCAGGTATTCTTCATGCAAGAGAATATAATGAAATTAGACCTGGTTTATTTGTCGTGTTTAGTAAGGGTGTTCATCCTACTGCAAGGGCTTTAAGTAGAATTGAAGATGATACTGGTTTAGTTTTCAAACAAAATATTTATGATGATAGTCATGATAATATATATTT
>JAZULI010000101.1:0-2483 GCA_045603025.1 Bacilli bacterium | reverse complement strand
CTTTATATAGAAGTTTGATCAAAGTAAAGAATAATTGCTAATGTAAGAGATTTTTTTCCTTCGTTTTTGATGAAACTTTTTTATCAAAAACACAAAAATGGATAGCTAAATAATGATGATTCATCATCTGCTATTCTGTTTAGAGCCCGTCCCTTTTGCTTCTAAGCTTCATACGTTTTTTTTAACATTATATACAAAAGTAAAAAAGTGTTTTTATCGACACTTTTTTACTTTTGTATATAATGTATGGGGGGGATATTTATTTATTTATTTATTTATTTTATTTATTGTAGATTTTTTAACAGTAATGTTCTCCGATCTCGAAAATCGATTTAAACCTGTTTTTAGCCGTTTCTGAGCTACAACCTTCGTTACAAAAATTTTTTTTATCAAACTTTTTCGATGGTCGAATTTTTATCACTAATGTACAAAAATGTACATTGATGTACAAAAATATACATTTATTTAAAGGTTTTACTTTTCAACATTTTTGTAATATGTTTTTTCTATATACAAAATGGTTTATATTGTAGATGAACCTTACAAAAATCGTTATGTGCCGACGAAGTTATATATAAAAATATAAAAATGTAGAAAAAATGTACATAATAGAAAAATCACATCATGATAATAACCAAAAACTAATATCGTTAGCATAAATTTTAAATATAATAAATTATAAATACTCTCTTATCTATTATATGATGTTGACAACCATTATAATAGATAGGATATTAAGTATCAATTCTGTAGTTTATACACATAGGGCTTATATATAAAAATAAGCCCCATTTTTTTTAGGTGAAAGAATGGAAACTATAATACCAAAAAGTAGATTAAAAGCAGCTACCAAATATGTAGCACAAAATTCAAGAATCAGTAGTGACTCACTTGATTTAGTGAATTTATACATTACTGATAAAACAGAAGAACTTTTAGAAGACGCATATACTTATTGCAAACACGCTGGTAGAAAAACCATCCTTGATAAGGATGTCAGGTTAGCAATTAAGTATGCTAGGTGATTTTGATGAATTTTGAATCTATGAGTAAGAATGATTATCGAACCTATATTATTGATACAACAGGAATTAATCGTATTAATGCTGAAGCATTCGCCCACCTATATGATAATAGAGAGAGAGCGACCCCACAATTTATGAAAGGACTTGGCGATTTTGTACATCATGCTAATAGGAACACTATTGCTGATATGGATGTTCAATTAGCGTTTGATAAGCTGAGGCATTTATTAATTTAGCTCATATAAATGTTAATGTGGGATAAGGAATGTTGGTTTTATCCCATATTCGCTACTATAGCTCAATTTGGTTAGAGCGTCACACTCGTAATGTGAAGGTTGTGAGTTCGATTCTCACTAGTAGCTCCAACTACTTTTTTTTAGGAGTTTTTTTATGTTAAAGGATGATGGTTATCCGAAACCGGATTATTATTTTTATAAGAAGTATCATGATAAAAAACGTGATACTACATCTTTTGTTATGTTTCGTAGTGATACTCGTGATCAGATTAAATCTTCGACTGATTTAAGTGTTTTGAGGGGGATTTGTCGTGAGAAGGGGGTTCCTTTATTTACGTATGAGGAGGAGCAGGAGCAGGAGATGCATAAAAAGACAAATCAGGTTGAGAAAAGAAGGAAGATACTTGAGATGATGCCTGATCCCGAGTATTTTTTTGTTAAAATGAGTTATAATAAATCTAAGCCTAAGTATTTGTTGCATAGACCTGGTTTTAAGCCATTATTGGCTAGTTTTTCTAGTATGGATGCTTTGGAGGAGTATGTTAATGATAAGTATCCGGGTGTTCCATTGTTGAGTCCGGAGGAGTATAAGGCTCGGAGGAGTGTTCCGGTTAATACTTCGGAGTATTATGTTCGTGATTTTGTTACTTCTAGTGGTGATGTGAAGTATCAGTTAATGAAATCTTTTCCTAATTCTAATTGGTCTGATGTATATATAGAGGTTTCAGATAGTAAAGAAGACATGGAGATTAAAGCAGATTTATTAAATAATCGATTATATATCAAAGATGATAAGCAAGTATCAGAATCCGACATCGTTCTTTTAAGGAAAAAGTATTATGATCTTGTTGGTGACATAGTTCTCATAAATGATGAAATAATCATAGAAAAAAATGGCCGTTTCTTAAAAAATTTCTTATATGAAAATTATCATAATTATTCAATCAAAAGATGCGAAGAAGTAGTCTTTAAAAACGAGAATATCTTTGATTTTTCCAAGGAAAATCTAATTTTAGATAAATCCAAATGTTAAACAATAATTTTAAATAATATGAAAATATAAGTATTAACAAAGTCCTAAAAGTCTTAATATGTGAAAATCTAACTTATGATGCTGATAAAACAGCATCTTATTTTAGATGACAAAATTACTCATTTTTAATATTGTGATAATCCTTCAAAAAAATTTCCTGAATTTTCCGATACGAAAAAAAAATCGGGC
>JAZULI010000100.1:0-3635 GCA_045603025.1 Bacilli bacterium | reverse complement strand
AAATGCAACAACAATTATTGTTAATTTATAAAATTTATGTTATGATACTATTATAGTAAGGTAGTGTAATAATAAAGATAAAAATATAATGGAGGAAGTATGTTTAAGAAGTTATATAATGATTTTAAAGAATCGATTTATTCGGTTTTACCTATAACTTTGCTTGTTTTAGTTATATCTTTTTTTATTGGTGTTGAAGAAGAAAGTATTTTATCTTTTTTTATTAGTGCTTTATTATTAGTTATCGGTATTTCTTTATTTACTTTTGGTGCTAATTTATCAATGGTTATTATAGGCGAAAGAATTGGTGAGGTTTTAGTTAAGAGTAGAAAACTATTTTTAATTCTTTTATGTGGATTATTAATTGGTTTTGTAATTACTATTGCTGAACCTGATTTAATGGTGTTAGCTTCACAGATTACTTCAATTCCTAATATTTTAATTATTGGGTTAGTTTCATTAGGTGTAGGTATTTTCTTAATGATTGCTTTATTTAGAATTATTAAAGGTATTTCGATAAATAAAATATTATTTATAAGTTATGGAATAGTTTTATTATTACTTTGCTTTACACCATCTCTTTTTGTTCCCTTATCATTTGATGCAGGTGGGGTTACAACCGGTCCAATGAGTGTTCCTTTTATTGTGGCTTTAGGGTATGGATTTACAAAATTAAAAAGAGATAAAAAAGGACAAAGTGATACATTCGGTTTGGTTGGTCTTGCTTCAATTGGACCGATTATTGTTATTTTAATTTTAGGACTTATTTTTAATATTGATAGTGTCTATGATACAAGTGCTTTTTATAGTAGTGGAACTTTAATTAATGAATTATTAAGTGGATTTTGGAATAATTTTGTTGAAATAGTTATTGCCTTAACCCCAATTTTATTTGTGTTTATAATTTTCGAATTATTTAATGATACTTTGTCTAATTATGAAATGCGTCGCGTTGTTTTAGGATTAATTTGTGCCTTATTAGGACTTAGTGTATTTTTAACAGGTGTTGAAGTTGGTTTTATTAAAATGGGTTATTTGATAGGTAGTTTATTTGCCAAAAAGAATATGGCTTTTTGGTTAACTATTATTGGAACAGTTATTGGTTTTTTAATAGTTAAAGCAGAGCCTGCGGTTAAAGTTTTAGTTAATCAAGTTTCTGATTTAACTGAAGGTAGTATTTCTAAAAGAATTATTAATACTTGTTTATCAGTTGGTGTTTGTATTGCGGTTTGTATCTCATTAATGAGAGTTTTTACAGGAGTATCTATTTTATACTTTGTAGTACCTGGTTATATTATTGCCTTAATTCTTGCATACTTAACTCCTGATATGTTTACAGCGATTGCTTTTGATTCTGGTGGTGCTGTGTCTGGTCCGTTAACATCATCTTTCTTATTACCTATATGCATTGGTGCTTGTATGGTTCTTGATGGTAATATTTTAACTGATGCCTTTGGAATAATTGGTCTTGTTTCTTTATCCCCATTAATTATGATTCAATTATTAGGTTTGGTATATCAAATAAAGACTAGAAATCATAAATTAAAAATTGTTAAAGATTTCAGTGAAGGGATTATTGAATATGAGGTGATCTTATGAAAATGAAATTATTATTTATTATTAGTGATAACGAGAAAAAGATTGTTAAAGTTGTTAATAAGTTTAAGTTACCATTTAATACAATAACTCATGGTGTTGGAACGGCATCACGGAGTATGCTTGATTTTTTCGGTTTAGATGAAACAGAAAAATTTATAAGTTTATCCCTTGTTCCTGATTATATGGAAAATGGTATATTTGAACTATTAAACGAATATATGAAATTAAAGGAAGTTGGTAATGGAATAGCATTTTCTGTTCCACTTTCTAGTGCTAGTAAATATATAAATGATGCTTTTGTTAAAGAGGGTGAAATTATGGAAAATGAAAATAATGAAAGAAAATATCAATTAATTGTTTCGATTGTAGCGGATGGTTATGCCGAAAAAGTGATGAATGCTGCTAAAAAATGTGGAGCTAACGGGGGAACATTAATTAAAGGTCGTGAATTAGGTGGAAAGAATAGTTTTAAATTCTTTAATATGACAATGGAACCTGAACGTGATATTGTTTTAATTGTATGTCCTAATGAAGATAAAAATAAAATAATGGAAACAATTCTTGATAAAACGGGATTAAAAACAGAAGGAATGGGAATGTGTTTTTCTCTTCCAATTGATACGACTTTGGGGCTTAGTGATGATAGGTAATATAATACTCTTACTAATAGGATTCTTTGCTTTAATTGTAGGGGCTAATTTATTAGTAGAAGGATCTAGTAATATTGCTAGAAGTTTAAGAATTCCTAATATTATAATTGGTTTAACTATTGTGGCATTAGGAACAAGTGCTCCTGAAGCAGCGATAAGTATTAATGGAAGTATTAATGGTAATAATGGAGTTTTATTAGGGAATATAATTGGTTCTAATATCTTTAATCTTTTAATTGTTTTAGGGGTTACCGGAATGATAAAACCTTATAAAAAATCTAGTCGGGAAGTTGAAAAAGATTATTGGTTTTATATACTAAGTTCTTTCATTTTGTTGTTTTTAGTAAGTGATATTTTCTTGTTTAAAAAAAATGTTGATGTAATAACTAGAATAGATGGTCTTATTTTAGTAATAATGCTTTTAATTTATTTTTTCTTAATTATTCGAAGAGCGATAAAGATTAATCAAAAAAAATTAGAAATTATTCATCGGAAACTTTTACCTAGTGATATTTTCTTTTTTGCAGCTGGTCTTGTTTTATTGATTGTTGGTGGAGATTTTGTGGTTTCTAATGCTTCAACAATTGCAACTAAATTAAATTTAAATGAAGGAGTTATTGGTCTTACAATTGTAGCATTAGGTACTAGTTTACCAGAATTTATGACTGGTCTTGTAGCTGTTAGAAAAGAAGAAGAGGAAATTGCTATTGGGAATGTTGTTGGTTCTAATATTTTAAATATTTTATTTATTCTAGGAGTATCCTCACTAATTAATCAAATAACAATACCAATTTATATGTATAGTGATTTAATTATAATGATAATTATTTCTTTTATAACATATTACTTAGTTTTTGCTAAACGTAATTTTAGAAAAATAGATGGAATTATAATGGTTATATTTTACATTATTTATACAATTTATTTATATATATAAAAATGTCAAAATATCTGTAAAGTCTATTTTTCTTTTTTTGATTTAATTGACAACTAAAAAAGGTAATAGTATAGTTATAGTAGAGTCCATTGATAAGTGAGAAGTTATATGAATAAGGATAAAATTCCATAGTTTATATAATCTTAAAATGTAAACTATTCTAGTTTGACTAGATGTACTACGGTATAGGGTAGAATTGTAAAACTAATATCACTTATTAATTAAATAAGATTCAACTGAATTTAGAACTCAGCATAAATTATTTATGTGTAATCAGTGAATTTATTAAATTAATTAGTGTAGGAGGTGATTTACCTAGAATTGAAGAGTAAATCATTACTAACTACACTAAATGTAGTTGCTAATGATTTGACTTTTAATAATTATTTTAATTATTGTCAATGATAGGAATTAGAATTAAGATATGTGTAAAGAAACATATCTTTTTT
>JAZULI010000099.1:0-3172 GCA_045603025.1 Bacilli bacterium | reverse complement strand
TTATGGAATAAAGCAATTAAACTTCTAAGATACATCTGTATCATTTTATCACTTCTTACCATATTGGTATTAGTTATAAAAAAATAGACACTCTTCAGCATGTACTGAACCCATTAATTTGGACTGTTTAAGGATTGTAATCTGTAATTTACGGGAGACAATCCTTTTAATTTTATTTTTATTCTATCATAATTATAATAATTAATATAGTCATCTATTGCTAAAATTAATTCATCTATTGTTTCATATTTATCTTCTTGATCATAAAACATTTCAGTTTTAAGTAACCCGAAAAAGTTTTCCATCATTCCATTATCCATACTATTTCCTTTTCTGGACATACTTTGAATAATTCCATGATTTTTTAATCTTTGTTGATATGATTGGTGTTGGTATTGCCATCCTTGATCTGAATGAAATATTAACCCTTCCAAATTTCTATCTTTAAAAGCCTTATTAAGCATATCATCAATTTGTTTTAAGTTAGGTGATTTAGATGTATTATAAGATATTACTTCTCCGTTAAATCCATCTAGAATTGGAGATAGATAAATTTTTTCTCCACGTAAATTAAACTCTGTTACATCCGTATACCATTTTTGATTAGGTTTATCTGCATTAAATTTTCTTTTAATATAATTATCTGATATTTTTCCAACAGTACCTTTATAAGATGAATATTTTCTTTTATTACGTTTTAAAGGCTTTAACCCTAGTTTAATCATTATTCTATATACTTTTTTATGATTAACATTATATCCTTGATTTCTTAATTCCAAAGTTATTCTACGATAACCATATCGCTCTTTATTATTAATAAAAATCTTTTTTATTAATTCAATTATTTCTTTATTTTTATCATCTTTATCAATTTTAGATATAGTGTAGTAATAAGTAGATTTAGGTAATCCTGCTATTTGTAGAAGAATCTTTAAATCATATTTTAGCCGAAGTTCAGAAACAACACTTACTTTTTCTTCTGTTGTCGATTCTTCCTTGATTGAACAACGGCTCTCAATTTTTTTGAGTATTCTAACTGAGCTTTTAAATACTCATTCTCCTGTTTTAATTTTTTATTTTCAGCTTCTAAAGTTTTTTTATCATTTTTTGTCATAGTTAAACAGCCTCGCTTCCGTTCAACTATATTATAACCGTTTTCACGATATTTTTTAACTAAATCAACTAATTGAGTTCTACTTTTTAATCCACCTTCTAAAGCTATATTAAATGTTGTATCTTCATTATTTATAACGCGTTGTATTAAATATAGTTTTAAGTCATCAGAATAATGATTAGGTTTAATGTATTCCTCAATGCCATATTTATCAATAAATTTAACCATATACCTTAAATTTGAAAAATTCATTTCATATTCCTTAGATAATTCTTGCAATGCGCGTCCTTTTTTATATTCATTATAAATTTCAACTTTTAAATCTAAACTAAATTTTCTCATCAAAAAACCTCATTTCCTTGTCCAAGAAATGGGGTTCATAACAGCATTGATAGAGTGTCAATTCTATTAACTAGAGGCAACATTCACTTGTGGAATCGAATGTTCCTCTTTTTTATTTTATGCAAGTTTTCTTGCTAAATACGTAATAACACAAATATATGATTTTGTCAAAAGCTGCAGTAGGAATGATAATTTTGATTGAGTGCCTTTTTCCAGGTACAACTAAACTTGTATTGAAGAATGATATGTGAAATTTTTTTAAGGTTATTAAATATTGTTGTTTAAGATATCAAATATTATTTATTATTACTTTTTGGCTTTTTTACTAATTGATTTGTTTTGCCTTCTATTTTTTCTATTTCATTGTATTTTTCAATCATTTCTTTATCAGAAAAAAGTACTTTTGAAATTGCTTCTTTTAAAAATTGTTGGTACTCTTTGATACTTATTTTTCCTTCTTTATAATTGGATAATAATCTTAAATATTCATTATATCTTTGAATATCAATTTCTTTTGCAACATATCCACTACAATCATCAAGACTAACGTGAGCAAAACCTTTATAAGTTAAATCAAAATCTTCAAAACGATCAAAAACTGTTGGCATGATATTTAACCCATAGGATTCGCTATTAGGATCTAAATTTATTGCACCAAATCTACCATCAATTTTGTTTATACCTAAGAATTCTCCATTCTTGTATATTGGTTTATATGTATCATCAGCTTGAGAAATAATAACATTAGAATTTGTTAATTTTAAATCTTTATATACTGTAGGAACAACTAAACTAATCTTATTATCATGTACTGCAACAATCCCATAATGAAAGCGAAAAAAATTAAAAGCTTCTTTAAATTCTCTTCCATATATTTCAAGATAACTATTCAACCCAGGAGAGTATGTAAAATCTAGACTACTAATTTTATAATGTATATCATCAACTTTTTCTATAGAATAAAATCCTTCATACATTATTTTCCCATCTAAATCAACAATAGGTAGTTTATTACCATCTTTATCCGCAAAATAATATTTAGGTGCACATGGTTCTTGGATTATCATACCAAGTCGTAAGTCCAATACCTGTTTTTGTTCTTTTATAATTTGAATGCTTTCTATAAAATCATTCGTAATTTTATCAGGAAATTCTTTTTTTGTTTTAGAAATTTCATTTAAATTGTTAGAGTCAATACAAGGCATTTTATAAAAACCTCCTTTTCTTTACTTCTCATATTATAACACATTATTTCATATTTTATTAAATTATGAATCATTTTAGGATGATAGACAAAACTTGCAATAGTAAATGATTTGACACTTCATTCCTTAGAGATGTATCATCTAAGCAAAATGAGATAATAATATATTAACTAACTTAATTGTTTTTATAATAATTTTATATAAAAAAATTAATACCTCATTTTTACTGACATATAATTAATAGAGGTGATATAAATACAAACTTATACAGTAAAAAGAGGGGATACCTTATATGGCATAAGTAATCAGTATGGAGTATCAGTTACAGAACTTGCCGAATTAAATAATGTAAATGCATCTACACTTCAAATAGGACAAGTATTAAACATTCCTGATAAAAGTGGTACTAATCCAAATAATATGTTTATGTATACAGTCCAAAAAGGAGATACATTATATAATATTGCCAAAAAATATAATACAACTGTATCTAAAATAATAGATTTAAATT
>JAZULI010000098.1:0-2687 GCA_045603025.1 Bacilli bacterium | reverse complement strand
AATAAACAGCCAAATAATACCAATAAAAATATTTTATTTTCATAAAACTTTAACTTTTGTTTAATTATATTTGTATGAATATGAAATATTCATGAATAAAATTAATTTTTTTGATTATCATAATAGTGATAAGGAGGATTATGGAAACATTACAAAAAGCTGCTCTTGCATTAACTATAATTGGTGCAATTAATTGGGGTTTAATCGGATTATTTGATTTTAACTTAGTTGCTGCAATCTTTGGTGGAATGGATGCTTTAGAAAGAATAATTTACACCTTAGTAGGTATTGCAGGATTAATTAATATTGGAATATTCTTTAAACACTTAAAAGACTAAAAAAATATGCTAAACTTGCATATTTTTTTGTTTTATCTCCCAATTAATAGGTTTAATATTATTTTTAAGAAAAAAATCATTAGTTTTAGAAAAAGGACGACTACCGAAGAAACCATTATATGCTGATAGTGGCGATGGATGTGCTGATTCTATTACTAAATGCTTCGGATTAGTAATAAATTTCTTTTTACTACGAGCAAAATTTCCCCATAAAATAAAGACAATAGGTGTTTCTTTTTCATTAATAATTTTAATAACATTATCGGTAAAGGTTTCCCATCCCATATTTCTCATTGAAGCCGGACTATCTTTAATAACAGTTAAAACCGCATTTAAAAGTAAAACACCTTCCCTAGCCCAACTATGAAGACTTCCACTATCAGGAATATTTACACCTAAATCATCTTTTAATTCCTTAAAAATATTTACTAAACTAGGTGGCTTTTTAATACCTAAAGGTACTGAAAAAGATAAGCCTTCCGCTTCCCCTATTCCATGATATGGATCTTGTCCCAAAATAACAACTTTAACATTTTCATATGGAGTATAACGAAAAGCTTTAAAAACTTCTTCCTTTTTAGGAAAAACAGTCTTTTTTCGATAAATATCATTAACATCACATAAAAGTTTATAAAAATAATCTTTTTTAAATTCTTTTTCTAGGACAATATCCCAATCATTACCAATCATTTAATCACTTCCTACTACTTTTAAATTCTCTTATAACATCTTTTCTTAACATAAAAATTGCTACAATATTTATAATCGCTAATATCGCTACCCCAATATCAACTAAATCCCATAAAATTGATGGCTTGGCAATAGAACCATATAAAATAATTAATACTACTATTAATTTTAAAATTAAAATATTCCGCTCATTTATATTTCCAAATATATATTTTATATTACTTTCTCCATAATAATAACCCGAAATAACAGTTGAAAAAGCAAAAGCAATTATAGCAATTAATAAAATAATATTAGCAATATTTCCTAAATGACTATTTAAAGATGCTTGAACTATTTCAATACCATTAACATTTGTAAAACTATTTATATCAATATTTGCAGTTAAAATAATAATTGCTGTTGAGGTACATATAACAAATGTTGTAAAATAAACCCCAATCATTTGTAACATTCCTTGTTTTATTGGTTCATTAGTATCGCTAGTTCCACTAGCACAAGCACCAGTTCCTATACCAGATTCACTAGAAAATATTCCTCTTTGAACCCCAATTATCATACTAGAAATAACACCCCATCCTAAAGTTTTAAAATTAAAAGCCTCTTTAAAAATACTACCAAAAACAGAAGGGATTAATTCAATATTCAGAATTATTATAATAAGACAAATTAATAAATAACCAATTCCCATTATTGGTACTAATTTAGATGTAAATCTAGTTATTCTTTTTAATCCTTTAAAAATTATCCAAAAACTAATTGCTGCTACAATAATTCCCGTTACATAATTAGGAATACCAATATAATTATTAACTGATACTGAAATAGTATTTGATTGAATAGCTAAAAAACCACCTAAATAACAAAGTGAAATAACTACTGCATAAATAATTGCTAATTTCTTGTATCCAAGACCTTTACTAATATAATAAGCAGGACCACCCTTATAATATTTTCCATCTTTTACTCGGTAAATAACTGCCAAAGTACTCTCGACTAATGTATTAGGAACGGTTATTAAAGCAGATAACCATATCCAAAAAATAACTCCTATTCCACCATTATAAATACCAAGGGCAATTCCAGCTAAACTACCAACACCAATTCTAGCCGCTAAGGATAGTGTTAACGTTTCAAAAGGAGAAATATTATCTTTATTTGAATTACTGCTTTTTAAACTTTGAAACATTTCTTTAAAATTAAACTGGGCAAAACGAAGTTTAAATGTATAATATATTCCACTTCCTATTAACATTATAGTAGCAATTGACCAACATATTTGATTAAGATAAGTCATAATTCCTCCTAAGATAATTATTTATGATATTCTTCATTATTTAAAATTTTAAAACTACGATATAATTGTTCTAATAAAATAACTCGAAATAATTGATGAGGAAAAGTTAATTTTGAAAAAGATAGTCTCAAATCACATTTTTCTTTAACCATTTCATCTATACCATAACTACCACCTATTATAAAAGTAATCGTACTTTTAGAAAGAAAGATTTCATCAATTTTTTTAGAAAGCGATATACTATCTAATTCTTTTCCATTAATATCCATAACAATGTTATAATCACTATCACGCATATTTTTTAAAATTAATTCTCCTTCTTTTCTAATAGTTGATTTTATATCTAAATCTAAATCATTTAA
>JAZULI010000097.1:0-8759 GCA_045603025.1 Bacilli bacterium | reverse complement strand
TTATTTTAAATATAATAATACTTCTTCTTCAGAAATTTCTTCATAATCTAAATCATCAATAAACATATCAATTAATTCTTGATTATTAATCCAATTCTTATTTTCATCAAGATAATATATTTGCATATTATCATCCATTTTAACAATTACGCCACTTTCTCTTTTATAATATTTCATATTAACCTCGTTTTTTTACATTATTTTGATATTGATAATCTTTTGCATTATTTGGTATTCTTACTTGTGATTGATAATATCTTCGAATAGCATTACATTTTTCAACTAAATCTTTAGGTGAACTAGGATCTCTAATAATATTATAAACATTTCTTAATTTACCTTCTTTAATAGCAAATCCATTTGGTGTATGAAATTGTATTTCAAATTTAAAACCATCTTCATCACTAAAATTAACATTAATTCCTTGATAAAATTCATTTCCCCAGACATTTTTAAATCTTTCTACTTTATACCCCATATCTTCTATTCTTCTTAAATATTCTTCGACTTTTTCCGTATAAACAGGATCATCAATAACAATGGTATATCTTAACACATCAGAAATATCCTTTACAGCATCTTTTAATGATAACTTATCAACTACCATTTTTTCTTTTATTTTTTCAGCAATACGTTCTCTTTTTTTTAATCTTTCATTAAGTTCGGCAAAATAAGAAACATGTTCTTCTTGTAATTCTAATAAATCATTCGTTAGAATAGTACTATAAAATTTTGCTCTTGTTAGAATAAATTCAATCGCATTTTCCATTTCATAATTTAATGATTGATTTTTTTTATTTTTTTTCTTTGAATATACGTTTTCAATATATGAATCAACTTCTTTTTCATATTCAATTATTTGTAAAGGGCTAATTTTTTCTTTCATAAATACCTCTTTTATACATTAACTACTATTTGTTTTTCCATTAAATAATCTAATAATGCTTTAGGATTTTTCTTATTATTAACAATATCATCAATAACAGCAATTATTGGCATTACTAAATCTTGTTCTTTTAACATCTTTTTTATTGATTCAAGAGTATCTAATCCTTCAATTGTAGTATTTTTTCTATATTCTAATACTTCTTCATAACTTTTAGTTACTAAATTATAACCAAACGTAAAATTACGACTTTGAGGACTAGTACAAGTTAATAATAAATCACCAATTCCAGCGTAAGACATTATTGTTCTATCATTTCCCCCTAATTGTCTTATTAATGTTTTAATATCATGGAAAGCCTCAGTTAAAAACATCGCATTACAAGACGGATTAGCATTAAAACCACTTAACATTCCAGAAGCAATAGCCATCACATTTTTTATAGCCCCACAAAGTGATACTCCTAAAACATCATTGGTTGGAATTACTTTCAAATATTTATTTGCTAATGACTTCATTACTTTATAAACAGTTTCTTCATCATTACCAGCAATAGATAAACCTGTTGGTTGATTTGAAACCATATCAATGGCAAATGATGGTCCTGATACAATCGTTATTCTTGAATTATCAAAATAATCGGCTAACAAATCAGTCATAAATCTTCCAGTTTCATTATCAATTCCTTTAGAGGCCATACAGAAAATAGTATCATTTCTTACTAAATCTTTAAATTCTTCAATTGTACTTTTTACAAATAATGATGGAATACATATTACTAAAATATCACTAAATTCACATACTTCTTTTAAATTAGTTGTTATTCTAATATCTAAATCAAGATAAACATTAGGTAAAACCTTACTGTTTTCTCTTTTTTCAATTAACATTTTTGCTTCTTCTGTAAATTTAGTCCACATTAATATTTCACAATTATTTTCATGAAACATTTTAGCAAGTGCTATTCCATAAGCCCCTGTTCCTAAAATACCTATTTTACTTTTCATTTAAAATCTCCATTAATAATTTATTAGCAAGATTAGGCGCCACTGAACCTTTACTTTCTTTCATAACTTGTCCCATTAATGCTTTACTAGCTCGTTCATTACCACCTTTATAATCATCAACTAGTTTTTGATTATTTAAAAGAACATTATTAATTAATTCTCTTATTTTTCCTTCATCACTTACTAAACTAATACCTTTTTCTTTAACAATTTCTGAAACACTCTTATCCGTTTCCATTAATTCATCTAAAATATCTTTAAAAATCTTATTACTAATTTCTTCTTTTTCTAATTTATGAACAAGTTCACTAAATTTATCATATGTTAACTTAGTTTCTAAAATACTTTTATTATTTTTATTTAGATAACTAGATATATCACCAAGGAGTAAATTAGAAGCAATAACTAAATTAATATTATCAAAATTCTCTAAGTAGTCAGATATTTCTTTATTTTGAATTATCTTATTAATATTAATTTCATTAATTCCTGCTTGATTATATTTTTCTCTTCTCTGATTAGGCATAGTTTTCAAACTACTTAAACTATTATTAATAAATTCATCATTTAAACAAAGATATGGTAAATTAGGTTCTGGAAAATAACGATAATCATTACCCGTTTCTTTAACTCGCATACTAATTGTTATATTATTTTTATCATCATATCTTCTTGTTTCTTCAACTACTTTTAATCCTTGTTCTAAAACTTCTTCTTGTCTTTTTGCTTCATAATCAATTGCTAAACCAACATTAGTAATTGAACCAATATTTTTAACTTCGACTTTAGTACCTAACTTATCAGTATCACTAATTGAAATATTAGCATCACACCTCATACTACCTTCTTCAATTTTACAATCAGATACATCACTATATAAAAGTAATTCACGAAGTTGTTCAAGATATAATACTGCTTCTTCACTATCACTAATACAAGGTTTAGTTACTATTTCAAGAAGTGGTACACCAGCTCGATTAAAATCTAATAAACTAGTTTTATCACCATGAACACTTTTACAAGTATCCTCTTCCATATGCGCTTCTTCAATATAAATTTTTTTCTTTTCCCCATTTTTCTTAATTATTTCAACATAACCATTACGACCAATTGGTGTATTAAATTGCGTTATTTGAAAATTTTTAGAATTATCTGGATAAAAATAATTTTTACGATCAAAATACATATTTTTAGCAATATCTAAATTAAGAACATGACAAGCTTTAATTGAAGTATTTAAAACATCAATATTAAAAATTGGTAATGTTCCTGGGTATCCTAAATCAATAACATTAACTGAAGTATTAGCCATATTACCATAATGATTTAGTGATGGTGAAAATATTTTATTAGTTGTTTTTAGCTCAACATGAACTTCAATTCCAATAGTCTTTTTATAAGTTTTCAACATTAGCACCCCCTAAATCTAAATTTAATTCTTTTTCAATAAAACTTGCTAATTGATACATTTTTGCTTCATCTTTTAGATTTCCTAAAATTTGTAATCCAATTGGTAAATTTTCATTATTAAAACCTATCGGAACATTCATTCCAGGGAATCCACCCATATTAGCATGCATTACTAAAATATCATCTAAAAATGATTTTAATGGATCATCATTATTACTATTAACTGGATATGCACATCTTGCTGTAGTTGGCCCAATAATTAAATCATAATCCTTAAATACATTTTGAAAACTTTTCTTTAAATCATCACGAAGTTGTAAGGCCTTTGTATAATAAATTTTAGCATTAGCCCCACTTAAAATATAACTACCAACCATAATACGGCGTTTTACTTCATCACCAAAACCAATTTCTCTAGTTTTAATATACATTTCTTCGAAATTATCACTAGGATAACGATATCCATAACGAACACCGTCAAATCTTGCTAGATTACTACTTGCTTCACCCATGGCAATAATTTGATATAAAATAGATGCTTTATCAATATGATTAATATCAACAAAATCAATTTGACAACCATTATCTTCTAACATATTTTTTACTTCTAAAACTTTTTCTTTAACATCATTTGAAACAACATCACTAACAAAATAATTAGGAATAGCGATTTTCATGCCTGAGATATCTTTACCAATTAATCTTGTAAAATCCTCATTAGTTTCAAAACTAGTTAAATCACGATCATCTTTATGACATAAAACATTTAACAATAAAGCATTTTCATATACATTACGACTCATTGGTCCAATTTGATCTAGACTTGAAGCAAAGGCTACTAACCCATAACGAGAAATTCGTCCATAAGTTGGTTTCATGCCAACAATACCATTAAAACTTGCCGGTTGACGAATACTTCCACCAGTATCACTTCCTAAAGATAATGGAACTAATCTAGCCGAAACAGAAACAGCACTTCCTCCAGAAGAACCACCTGATACTCTTTCTTTATTCCATGGATTTATTGGTGCACCATAAAAACTAGTTTCACTAGTTGAACCCATAGCAAATTCATCCATATTAGTTTTACCAATAATAATCATGCCTTCATTTTTAATATCCTCAATAACTTTAGCATCATAAATACTAATAAAGTTATCAAGCATTTTTGAAGCACAAGTACATCTTACATCTTTAACCATAATATTATCTTTAATGGCAATCGGAATTCCCCAAAATGGTTTATCACAAAATCCATTTTCTTCTAATTTCTTAGCTTCTTCTAAGGCCTTTTCTTTATTAAGGGTAATAAATGCATTTAAATCATTTTTTTCAATTCTTGAAAAACATTCATTAACTAAAACAGTTGGTGTTATTTCACCACTTTTTAATAATTCATGAATTTCTTTAATACTTAAATCAATATATTTATTCATTAATCATCACCGGTACCTCTATAAAATTACCTTTTGTACTAGGAGCATTGGTTAGTATATTATCACTACTAACAACCGCTTCATTTTTTTCTAATTTAATTTTTTCTTCACAAGGAGTGAACATCATTTCTTCATCAAAATCATTTAAATCTTTAATCTTATCAATCTCATCAATCATTTGGGCTAAATTCATTTGATACTTTTCAATTTCCTCTTCTGAAATATTAATTCTTGCTAAATGAGCAACATGCATAACTTCATCTCTTGTTAACTTTTTATTCATTTTACACTACTCCTTCACTACAAAATATATTGTATCAAAACCATAATATAAAGTCTAGGTATGACCTTAATAAATTGAAAAAAGATGCCTAAGCATCTATTAAATACATTTCTATCACTCCTTTATTTTATTAATTTAACACTCTACTTCTAATTTAGTTTTAATAATGTTTTTAATCTCACGATCAGTTAAGATATTTCCACTACTAACAATATCATCATCAATAATTAAAGTTGGGGTAATTCTAATACCATATTTATCTCGATTCTTAGCAGAAATTTTAGAAATATTAAATTTACATTTAAGTTCTTTCTCAACTTTCGAAATATTTTTTAATAACTTAACACCATTTTTAGTATCAAAACCAATTATTTTAATTTGCATTAATCCTCCTTGTCATTAATAATAACAAAGTAATGTGTAATTATTATGTCAAAAAATTGAAATAATGATATAATTTTTGTTAAAAAATATTTCACCAAAAGACTAAGAAATTTATCCTAGTCCTCACTTTTTTCTTCATAAATAATTGTTGAACCTAAATTTAATGTTGTATTTAACAAATTATTTTCGTTAACATTTTCTTGATAACTAACGGTTATTTTAAAACGATGTTTTTCTCCTGGTTTTAAAATACTACCTTCTTCTTCAGAAGTTTTAACTGTTAAATAGTCAAGTGGAACAATTTCATAATTAACGTATTCACTATCTAGCATTGATAATCCATTTAAGGTAAGGGCATATAAAGTAGCATCTAACTTACCCATATTCTCTACTTCAAAATCAAAGCTTAAAGTTGAATCTGGATTAGGAAGACTAACTTCAAAACTTAAAGTTGTACCAATTGTTGATACTTCTTTTATTAATGATGCCTCATTTTCTAATTCAGCTTCCGATACGTTAACAATATTTAAAGCCCAATTATTTCCATCAACGATATTATTTCCAGAAAATCCCTGATTATACAAAGCATATGTACCTGATATTTTCCAAATTAACAAACTTACAACAATAATTACTAAAATTACTAAAATATAACGTTTATGCATTTTATCACCCTACTTCTATTATATTATGACATAAATTATTTATTTTATCAATACTATTCTACGGTTACTGATTTTGCTAAATTACGAGGTTTATCAATATCACATCCTCTTTTAACTGCTACATTATATGCAATTAACTGAAGTGGGATAACGGTTAAAATTGGCATAATTAAATCATTAACTGAAGGTATAACAATAATATCATCATAAATATCACCACTTACTTCAATTCCTTCTTTTACAATTAATAGAACATATGCTCCCCGTGCTTTAACTTCTTTAATATTACTAATTGTTTTTGATGCAATATCTTTATCGGTAACAATCGCTACAACTGGCATTCCTTCCGTTATTAAAGAAATTGTTCCATGTTTTAATTCTCCTGCTTGATATGCTTCTGAATGAATATATGATATTTCTTTTAATTTTAAACTACCTTCTAAACATAAAGCATAATCAATAAGTCTTCCAATAAAGAAAATATTTTCATGATGATATAGTTTATTAGCAATTTCATCATATTTAGAATTAATCAAATTACTAATTAATTTACTTAAATCATCAAATTCAACTTCTTCTTTATTCTTCATATTCTTATAAACAATTAAAATTAACATAAATACTTGTAATAAATAAGCCTTAGTTGTTGCAACGGCAATTTCACAACCAGCATTAATATATAATACTTTAGAAACCATTCTAGCTATTGTACTACCAACAACATTAACAATACCTAATGTATCATAATTAAATTCTTTAGCAATCTTTAAACAAGCTATTGTATCAGCCGTTTCACCTGATTGACTAATTAAAATAACTAGTTTATTTTGAACAATAAAATGTTTTTGATAACGATATTCTGATGCTATACAAACATTAACTTTAATATCTAAATATTTCTCAATTAAATATTTAGAAACCATCCCCGCATAATAAGCACTACCACAAGCAATAATATCAATTTCACTATATTTTGATAAATCTGGTAAATCATTAAAATTATTTTGTTTTAATAAATGATATAAATTAGGAACAACCTCTTTTTCTTCATTGATTTCTTTTAACATATAATGATCATAACCATTCTTTTTAGCTACATCCATTTTATAATCAAAAGATAAAAGTTCTTTTAAAACTAAATTACCATCTTTATAAAATTCCACTTTAGTTTCATTTAATTTAACAATTTCTAAATCATCAACCAAATAATAATTTTTCGTATAATCTAAAATAGCTGGTACATCACTTGCAATAAAATATTCACTATCACCTTTTCCAACAATTAAAGGACTTTGATTTTTCATAGCATATAAACTATTATCATTTAAAAACATTATTCCTAAAGCATAACTACCAATTAATGCTTTTTTAACTGTTTCTAATACTTCTAAAATATTTTTATTTTTTTGATAATAATAATTAATTAAACCTGCAACAATCTCTGAATCAGTTTCACTTTTAAAAGTATAATTTTCTTTAATTAAAAATTCTTTTAATTCTTGATAATTTTCAATAATTCCATTATGAACAATAACTACATCACCCTGTTTATGAGGATGAGCATTTTCTCTACAAGGTTTTCCATGAGTTGCCCATCTAGTATGCCCAATTCCCATATTAGCATAATCATCATCCATAATTTTTTCTAAATTAACAATTTTTCCTGTTTCTTTAACAATTTTAAATTCATTATCTTTTTTATATGCAATTCCACTAGAATCATAACCACGATATTCTAAAGATTTTAAGCCATTTAAAACAATAGGTAAACTATTTTTTTTACCTATATATCCAATAATTCCACACATAATTCTCCTTATTGATATATTCTTTGTTATAATGTCTATTTTATTTTTTCAAATATATCTATCGAGTCATCCCCGTTAACACATCCGCCGAATCTTTCGATAATGTTAAACCTCGTCACCTAAATGGCCTGGCGCTAATTATAAATTACACTCCTTATTTATTTATAACTTTATATCAATATTATATGGTTATTTTAAATTTATGGCAATAACTTTACAAAAAAGAAATATCCGACAATATTTTTAAAGAACAATGAATATCATTAAAAGAAAGGAGCATTATGAATTATTTAAAATATTTTTTGATATTTTCACTTTTAGGTTTTATTATGGAGTCTGTTGTTTATAAAGTAAGTGGTAGTAATAGTCATAGTGGTGTTTTATTTGGTCCATACACTCTTGTTTATGGATTTGGAGGATTATTAGTAGTTTTAATAAATAACTATTTTTCTAAAATTCCTATGAATAGTTTCTTAAAAATAATTATTTTATTTATTTGTTTTACAATTATTTGTACTTTAATTGAATATTTAATTGGTAATTTGATTCACTATATTTTTGATATTGACAAATGGAATTATACTAGTCATAAATATCATTTTGGTAAATATATTTGTCTAGATTTGGCTTTAACCTGGGGAATTCTCTCTTTATTTATTATTAAAGTATTAAAACCTTTTATTGATAAACTATTATTAATTATCCCTAATAATGCTACTATTATTATTTTTATTATTTTAACAATTGATTTATTATATACACTATTTACAAAAGCATATAAGTTTTAATTTAACATATATTATAAATTATGCTATAATTATTATGGTGGTATTATGAAGAATATTTCAAAATACATAATTATATTTCTTCTTGTTGCAAT
>JAZULI010000096.1:0-3246 GCA_045603025.1 Bacilli bacterium | reverse complement strand
TCCATAACGCATCTTCATCATTTTTTAAATTATTAGCGATTACTGGTCCTACCATATCATACTCTACTAAAATATTTAAATAACGTAAATCTTTTTGTAAGATATTATTCCTGAACATACGCATAATATTAAGAATTTCACAATTATCTTCAAAACCTAATATATCACAAATAATGGTTGTTAAGTAGCAATTAGTATTTATATTGATATAATGATTATCCATTCTATCAATATAATCAATTTCATTATAATCACGATTTTCATCTAATTCATATGTACTACATTTTCCGTCTGTCAAACTATATAAACCCCATTTTCTAACACATTCATATTTAACACCAGTTTTTTTATTTAATTGTAAATTAATACATGAACCACATTTATTGAGGTATTTATCTATATAATTATTCATTCTATTTCATACCTTTTGCTTTAGATAAATTCTCATCTTTTTTATAATCACCATAATCAAGAGTTGCATAATCTAATACTTTGATTGATGGAACCTCTTGCTTATTAACATAATCTAATGTTGCTAACATAAATCTTAAAGCATTATCACTTAAAACTATTCTATTTTCAAGAATATCAGATGTTAATACTGTAAAAATTTCACCATCAACAGTTAAAACTCTAACACCATCTAATGTTAAACTTTCATCATAACATTTTGTAAGGTATGACATAACTAAATAACTATCATATAAAATTTTTCTTTTTCCTTCATTAATATTAACTTTCTTTTTTAAATGATTTAATAATTCACTATCATCTTCTACACTACATAATAAATCTACATTTAAAATATCACTAGATATTAAACTTCTTTCAATTAATTTTCCCATAATATCCCCCTTAATGCTTACACATTATATCATATTTACACTTTTTTGTCAAATTCGGTAAAATTAGTCAATAAAAAGAATAGAAAATCTATCCTTATTTATTACTTTCATCATTTTCATGAAGTTTTTCAATAACTTCTTCAATTCTTTTTCCATATTCAATTGAATCATCATATTCAAAAATTAATTCTGGTGTATGACGAATATCAATACGATCACATAATTTACTTCTCATAAATCCTGATGCTTCTTTAAGTTCTTTTAAAACCATGTTTCTATCTTCATTCATGCAAGTAAAATATACTTTGGCATAACTTAAATCATTAGTAATAGAAACTGAAGTAATACAAACACTTTTAATTAAAGGATTTTTAACCTCTAACATAATTATTTCACTTAGTTCCTTAACAAATAAATTATTAAGTCTTTCTATCTTAACATTCATCTTTTAACCTCAACTTCTTGGAAACATTCAATAATATCTCCTTCATGAATATCTTGATAATCTTTAACAGTAATACCACAATCAAAGCCTTTTTTCATTTCTTTAACTTGATCTTTTTCATGTTGTAATGATGCAATTGAACTTGTATATACAACTACACCATCACGAATAATTCTAGCATTGGAATTATTTTTTACAATACCTGATACAACATGACAACCAGCGATATTACCAATTTTTGAGAATTTAAAGATTTGACGAACTTCAGCTTGTCCAATTATTTCTTCAACAAATTCTGGATCTAACATACCTTTAATAGCATCTTCCATTTCTTCAACAACTTTATAAATAATATTATAAAGACGAATATCAATACTACGTTCTTTAGCAAGTTCAACCGTTTTATTATTTGGACGAACATTAAAGCCAATAATAATAGCTTTTGAAGCATCAGCTAGCATAATATCACTTTCAGTAATTGTTCCAACACCACTTCTAATTACATTAACAAATACACCATCTATATTAATTTTTTCTAACGAATGTTTTACCGCTTCTTCTGAACCTTTTACATCAGCTTTTAAAACAACTTTTATTTCCTTTTCACCATCACTAACCATTTTGAATAAATCATCTAAACTCATTCCAGTACGATTAGTATCTTTTTCATGACTTCTAACTTTACGTTCTTCAGAGATACTTCTTGCTTCTTTTTCGGTTTCAAAAGCCATAAAACGGTCCCCCGCTGTTGGTAATTCATTAATTCCGGTTATTTCAACTGGAGTTGATGGAAGAGCTTGGGTAATATTATTACCTTTATCATCTTTTAAACTACGAATTTTTCCGTAACTTGTTCCAATAACTACTGGATCACCTAGGCGAAGAGTACCACTTTGAACTAATAAACTAACAATACTACCTACTTGACGATCAGATCTCGCTTCAATTACAGTTCCCGTTGCATAACGATTAGGATTAGCTTTTAAATTACTCATTTCACTAATTAAAATTAAGGTTTCTAAAAGTTCATTAACGCCATCACCTTTTTTAGCGGAAATATTACATGTAACAATATCGCCACCAAACTTTTCAGGGACTAAGCCATTTTCAACTAATTCTGTTAAAACACGATCAACATTGGCTTCTGGTAAATCTACTTTATTAACCGCAACAACAATTGGAACTCCCGCAGCTTTAGCATGATCAATAGCCTCTTTTGTTTGCGGCATTACGCCATCATTAGCAGCAACAATTAAAACAACGATATCTGTAATACTAGCACCACGAGAACGCATTTCAGTAAATGCTTCATGCCCTGGAGTATCAACAAAAGTTATTTTCTTTCCATTAACTTCTACTTGATAAGCCCCAATCGCTTGCGTAATCCCCCCAGCTTCGCCACTAGCAACACTTGTTTTACGTATAGTATCAAGTAAAGTTGTTTTACCATGATCAACATGTCCCATAATCGTAATTACTGGTGGACGATATTCTAAATCTTCTTCTTTATCAACTATTTCATATTTTTCAAAGTTTGATTTATCCGCTTGTTCCTCTTTTTTAATTTTTTTATTATAATCAAGTAAAACTAATTCACAAGTATCATAATTAATACTTTGATTTACATTAGCCATAATACCTAAATTAAATAATTTTTTAACAATTTCCGTTGGACTAATATTTAAAAGACTAGCTAAATCACTAACAGTCATTCCTTCTTTATAAAGAATAACATCATCTTCTTCTTTATTATCCATTAATTTATCACGGTGTTTGTAAATTTCTTTTTTACCTTTTAAATATTTTCCTTTCGCATCTGATTTTAATTCTACTTTACTTTTTACTTTTTCTTTTTTAGTCGTAACTTCATCTAAATCAATACCAATACCACTAACTAAAGCATCTACTATTTCTTGTAATTCTTCATCTAATTCATAATCAGGATTTAAGTTTTCT
>JAZULI010000095.1:0-15149 GCA_045603025.1 Bacilli bacterium | reverse complement strand
ATATTAAGCCATGGTGTTTAGATGGTGAAAAATTTGATTGTGATAATAAAAAATATGAAATTAGTATTAAGCATAAGGTAAAAATGTTAATTCCAAAAACAAATATTGAAAAATTATTTAATAAAAAGTAATAAACTTACTTTTTTTATGTTATAATAAATCTGAATAATAGGTGGTGTGATATGAATGATAATATATTAAATGATGAGTTATTATTTGAAAATGATAATATTGTAGAAGAAAATAATGATATTATTGATTCTTTAGATACCGATATAAAAAGTAATGAATCACCAATAATTGAAACTTTAGATGATGATTTTAAGGGTTTTACTGAAGTAATTAGTGATGGCATTTTGGAAGAAGAAATACTAGATCTTAATAAAGAAAATAATAATTCAGAAAAAGAAATAATTAAAGATAATATAATGGTTGAAGAAAATGATAATGATAATCTTTCAAATATAGAACAAGTTGTAGTAGAAGATAATGCTGAACAACCTGAAGAAAGTTTAATAGATAATAATGTAATAAGTGAAGAAAATCAAAATATTATAGAAAGTATTGATAATTTTAATGATGAAAATATTGTAAATCAAGAAAATGTTATTAATGAAGATAATAGTTTGGAAAATGAACAGGTAATTAATGAAGAAATTGTAAATAATCAAGCTAATACAAAGATAGATGCTAGTTCAGTAGAAAATAGTAATACAAACAATGAAACTTTATTATCAAAGTATGGAGAAAATTTATCTGTTAAAGAATATGTTTGTAATCCTGCTATCGGAAGGGATAATGAAATTAAACAACTTATTTTGACTCTTTTAACACCAGAAAAGTCAGGGATTTTAGTTGGTAAACCCGGTATTGGTAAAACGGCAATAGTTGAAGGACTAGGTTATCAAATTCAAAAAGGAAATGTTCCTGATGCCCTAAAAGAATATCAAATTCATAAATTAAACACTTCTAGTTTATTAGGAGTAATGCCAGGGACAAGTGAACCAAAAATTCAAGTATTGTTAAATGAAATAAAAGGTAAACAAAAATTGATTTTATTTATTGATGAAATACATACATTAATTGGTGCAGGAGCTGAAGGTGATGATTCACTAGATTTTGCGAATATTTTTAAACCAGGACTTGACCGCGGTAATATTAAAATAATTGGCGCTACAACATCTGATGAATATGATCGTTATATTTTAACAGATAAGGCTTTTGTTCGTCGTTTTCAAAAAATTGAAGTTTTAGAACCAACCAAGGAACATACCGTAAAAATAATGATGGGGTCTCTTCCTAAACTTGAACATAAAACTGGGGCTAAACTTAAATATACACCATTTATACAAGAAAAAATTATGACTTTTATTGTTGATTTAACAACTGAATACCGAAGAGTATATGAACTATCAGCTAGATATCCTGATGTTTCTTTAACTATTTTGCAACAGGCATTTTCATATGCTATCTTTGATAATAAAAAAGAAGTAGGTATTCGCGATGTTAGAAAAGCTATTTTAAATACTAAACTAGTTTATCCTGATGTTATAAAAAAAGAATTAGTTCGTTTTAATGAAATTTTTAGTGATATATATTTAATGGAAACACCTCAAAGATTAAAAGGAGAATAATTAATTAATGAAAATGTATCAAAAAGTATTATATTATTTACGATTATTATTATTGTTAGTTTCATTAATATTTATTTTTCTAAATATTAAAAACTATCTTCGAATTGGTATATGGGGAAATATTTTCTTTATTTTAGAATTTTTCTATATTATTGCAATATTAATTACCATATTATCTAAAAGAAGTCTTTATATGACTGATTTATCTTTTAATATAATGCATATAGGAACATATTTATATCAAATAATTTTATCAATTAGAATGGTTACATATCCAATATCATCACTTAGTGAAGGAAGTTATAGTTTTTATCGTAATAATTGTATTATTTTAAGTATTTTACTTTTAACCTTAATTTTTTATAGTTTAGTGTTATATGGTGAATTAAATAAAAAAAAATAAAAAAAGAAAGTCTAGTTTTGCTAGACTTTTTATGATGCACAGGCATCGCTTAGACATTGTAAAGCTAATATACAATCTGTATCCATTGTAAAATAACTGTTCGTTAATACATATGGGCAAGTTGCACCTTCATCAGCAGGTGCTAAGATTCTAAAAGTAGCACAGCATCCTTCAACATTTTCTACTCTAAATGTTGTACTAGTTCCAGTTGTTCCATTTAAGGTATAAGGCATTGACCATAAAGTATCACTTTGACAGCATATAAATTGAATTGGTCTTGTATTAAAGCTTATTAAAGAATTAGGTCCTAAAAATGGTCTTGTACAACCTTCACAGTCACTGCTAGGACATAAACTATTTCTTTGTAAACTTACAATGAAAGATAATATATCTTTAATATTTTCGCAATTTTCCATAAATCCTCCTTTTTAAATATTGGTAATTGTTGTATCACCTAAACATTGGATTGCACAAACACAATTTAAATTTATTGTGGCATATGTGTTAGTGTTAGTATATGTTCCATCACCATTATCATCTAGTAGTAAAACTGATGCTGTATTACATGATACATTTTGAACTCTAAAGACACTAGTTGTTCCAGTAGTATCACCAGTAGTAAATGGTAGTGTTATTGGTGTATTGTCACAACGATAAAAAGTAACTAATCTTGTATTAAATGGTTGTATTGTTCCAAAACCTAAAAAAGGTCTTGTACAAGAATTACTAATATTATCAATTTTTTCAATATTATCTTGCAATGTTGTAATAACTTTTAAAAGGTTTGCTAAGCAATTATTTTCATTATTCATTTAATCCACCCCTTTATTTATTAATCTAATATAAGGTATTCCAAAAATTAATTAATGTGTGTTATTAATACCTAGAAAAATAATTAAATGTTTGTTATAATCTAATTAATGAGGAGAATTTATTATGAAAGCTTTAATAACAGGTGCTTCTAGTGGTATTGGTTATAGTATGGCCAAATATTTTAATGAATTAGAAATTGATTTAATTTTAGTCGGTAGAAATAAAGAAAAATTAGAAGAATTACAGAAAGAATTAAAAGTAAATAGTAAAATTATAATTATTGATTTAAAAGATATTACGAAAGTTAAGGAATTATATGTTTTAACAAGAAGTGAAGATATTGATATTTTAATTAATAATGCTGGTTTTGGTATTTTTGGAGAGTTTAGTGAAACGGATTTAAATAAAGAAATAGAAATGATTGATGTAAATATTAAAGCTGTTCATTTATTAACAAAATTATTTCTTAAAGATATGAAAAAGAAAAATAGTGGCTATATTATGAATGTTTCTTCATCAGCAGCATTTGGACCAGGACCTCTAATGGCTACCTATTATGCAACTAAAGCCTATGTTAATAATTTAACAGAAGCAATAAGTGAAGAACTAAGAAGAAGTAATAGTAATGTTTCAATTTCAAGTTTATGTCCAGGACCAGTTGATACAAATTTTAATCAAGTAGCAGGTGTTAAGTTTTCCGTAAAACCTTTAAAAAGTGATGATGTTGCAAAATATGCCATTGATAAAATGTTTCAAGGAAAAACAGTTATTGTCCCAGGATTTTTAATGAAATTAACTTTATTTGCTAGAAGATTTGCCCCTAAATCATTAATAAGAAAAGTAACATATAATATTCAAAAGAGTAAAGATAAGTAAAAGATACTTGTTATTTATACTCTTTTTTTATATAATTACACACATGGGGGATTTATGAATGATGTTATTTTATATTTAGATTGTGATGGGGTAATCTTAGATACAATCGATACAGCTTATAGGATAATGGAAAAAAATGGGCTAGATATACATAATGGACAAGAAGTTAATAGATTTTTTATTAATACCGATTGGAATGTTTTAATTTATGAAGCTGGGATTATTAATAATGCTATTATCAAAATAAAGAAAATAATTGACAGTAATATATTTTCGAATGTCATTATTCTAACTAAACTTAGTGGTAATTTAGATGAAGAAAAAATAAAAAGAATTTTATTTGGTAAATTGCTTCCTAATGTTGAAGTTATTACGGTTAATTTTTATGCTAATAAAGATGAAATTGTTGATCCTATTAATAATGTTATTGTTGAAGATAGTGTTAATAATGCTAAAAGATGGATTGCTGCTGGTGGAGTAGGAGTTTATTTTGTTAAAGAAAATCCTAATTTAGAAAAAGATACAATTAATGATTTAAGTGATATATGTAATACGAAGAGTGTTAAGCGCTTATTAAAGAAATAGACTAGAATTTTCTAGTCTTTTATGTTATAATAAAGCAGTAATGGGGCTGTTTATGGTTTCGACGGGATTATATTGGTCTTTTTTGCAAGTCGTAGGAATACGTTAAATTCAACAAAAAATAACTGGAAACAGAAATCAATTAGCTTTTGCTTAATAATTAAGTAGCGAAAGGTTCCTTTAATTTCTTGTTCACGGAAATTATTTGGAATTTATATTAGTGAACTATATTATAATATTGATTAGGTATTATAATGAATTTAACTAATCTAGTTATATCTTTGTTTGTTAATTAACTTATGATGTAATGAAATTTATTAATTAACTAAACTTGTAGACGGAAGGATTTAAGTAGTTTCGGACAGGAGTTCGATTCTCCTCAGCTCCACCAGATTGATAGGAAACTCGAACTAATTGAAGTTCGAGTTTTAAAATACAAAAAAAGAGTTATTTATAATAACTCCAAATCAACTAAAATGTCATTTTAGTAACACACTACGCTATTGGCAAAGCCAATAACGGTGTGAAAAAGGGAAAATCCCTTTTTAAACCCTTTTAAGCATAATTTTAGCAAGGCATAAAGCCAAGCAAAAATTATGTTTTTATTTTCAAAACTTCGTAATGAAAATAAAAAGAAAAAGCCTATCGCCACTTTTACTCGCAAGCGAGCAAAACGTGCCACGGCTTTTATTTTTTTAAGAATGGGAAAATTTTTCTTTTCAATTCTAATCTTTTTTGTTTTTTAGCTTCTCTTTGTTTAATTTCTTCTTCAATTTTTTGTCTTTCTAATTGTCTAGCATCTTCTAATCTTCGCTCTTCTGCCAATTGATTTTGTCTTATTTCATATAGCATTGCTTGACTCCATGCAGGACAATCATCTATTTTAACAAAAATTCTTTTAAATATTTCAGATTCTTTATCTTTAAATGCTTCATTTACGATACTCGAATTACATTCAATTGAATAATCATTATCATAACTAGGTGAAAACAATTTAAAATCTTTTGAATAACTATTTCCTTGAGATTTAACAAAAATACCCGCACCATAATGACTAATATCAACTCCAAAACTAGAATTTACTGATTTAGTATTATATTTAGCATTGGCATCATCTTTATAATCAGCAAAACTAATTAATTCATCATATAGTTTTGATAGCCCTGAACTTAATTCAGCAAAAATTTCTTTATCGTACCAAGATTTTGATTTAACGATGTATAAATCATCATTTTGTTTTGCAAAACAGATTTCATCATAATCTCCTGAACTCCATCTTTTAAATCCAATTTTCAATAGTTTCTTTTTATAATCAAAATCATAAATTAAAATACTACTACTATCTCCAAAAGCATTTTTAATAATACTTTTAAATTGAGATTTATATCTTTCTTCTATCATATCGTAATCATGTTGCATTTTTTTTAATAATTGTGCTATATCAAATAAAGAAATGCAATCACTACTATTATTTTTTTCGGCAATTAATATACTTTTTGTTTCTTCTAATATTTCAGAACTTGAAGTAATAGGTTTATATTTTGTAAATTTACTTTCTTCATATTCTCTTGTTGATATTTCTTGATTAGTATAAAAATAAACTTTTTTATCATTTCTTGAATATTGTATTGTGTTAAAAACCACATTTGGATTAGATTCAAATATAATTTCTAAACACCTTTCTAATGAATATTCACCTACATCTGATATTGTTGATACTTTAAGATTACTTCCTAAATCTTTTAGTGGTAATACAGTATCACTGTATACAATCGTTTTATTTACTACAGTAGCATTAGTATTATTTATTCTATTAATTCTTGCAGCATGCGTTGTTGCAGCAGTTATAGCTCCTGCTAATACACCTGGATTAAATGCCATATTATTCCTCCCTAACAAATTTAAAATAAAGTTATTATATCATAAATTTTAATAATTTGATTATTTTTTAACACATTTTATCAAAATTGTAGTATAATTTAACTGTTAGTAGTTATTACTACCTATAAATTTATGCCTAGTGGTTGTTATACTCCCACCAAAAGGGCACCATTATTGATATTAAACTCGAACTATAAAAGTTCGTTTTTTATTTATAAAAAAAGAGTTATGAAACTCATAATGTTTAAAAAATATTTTTTTGTTTATTTTTTAATTTTAATATGGTGTGATTGAATATTATCTTCAATAATGTCATCAGTCATATTTTCAAAATCTGTAATTAATTTTGTATATTCGTTTAAAGTATCTTTATCAAAAACATCGATTGAGGTAATGTTTGATAAATAATTATATAGACTTTTAGATATTTTGTATTTGCAAGAATTAGGAAAAAATTTTAGTTTAATGGGATTATTATTCATTGCAATTTCATATGTTCTTTCTAAAACATAACTTGCAAAGGAATCGGTAATATTATCATCAAAATATTGTTTATCATTTTTTATTTCATTTATTTTTAACATAAATGCCATGGATTGATAATAAGTTAAATAAACAAATTCTTCTTTCATAAAAAACCTTTCTATTATAATTTTAATTAAATATATAAATTTTCTTTTTCACTTATTACTGTTAATTTTTTTTCATTAATGTTTTTTTTGTTGCTTTTCTTTCTTGAATTTTTTCTTCACTATATATGCCTATTGTTTGAATAAAAGCATGTATAAATGATTCAATTTTGTCTTTTTCTTCCTGATTAAATTGGAATATTATTTTTTCCTTTTTTAAAGTTATGTCTTCATCAGTAAGTTCTTCATCTGTATCAATTTTACTAAATACTTCTAATATTAAAAACATTAATCTAGTGCATGCAGCACTAAAATGTTCATCGCTTTTATATTAGCATTTATCAACAAAGTCTAGATAATTTTTTTCTTCTTCACTTAAATTTTCATATTCAGGATTATATCCATAATTAGATTGACATGGAAATTGCATCATTAACAGTTTATTCATATAGTCCTCCTAAATTATAAAAACTTGATACTTTCGTACCAAGTTTCATATTAACGAACACATCGGTTCGAATCATACTAATGGCACGCCAGTGGCGTATATATTCAACTAAATTTCTAAAAATTAAAATTGAATAAATCCAATCTCTATTAACATGATACCATAATTTTCTAAAACTTCAAAATATTATATTTAAATTATGATTCATCAATCATATTTAATTTTTGACTTATAATTGATGAAATTTCAGTTTTTAAATGTTCTACATATTTTTTAGCAACATCATAAAATAAGTCTGTTCTATCAGTTTCATTAAATTTTAAATCAAAATTTTGATTTTCGATTTTTTTTAATAATTCTTGAAAAAATATTTTTAAATTATTTACATCATCACTTGTTAAATCTAACGATAATTTTTCATCAAAATTAAATATTAATAATTCTTTATCATTTTTAGTTACTAAATCAACAGTTATATCTTGATTATTCATACAAATCACCTCTCTCTGAAAAAGCTTCAATTCCGCCTTCTAAATATTTAATACTTTGTTCTTTCCAACTTAATATATCCTTTGTGTTTTCAATATTAACAAGTTTATCAGTAAACATATTTCCTATGTATGTTTTATAACAATTATTGTCCGTAATTTTTAATATGCTATTTAATGGTCTAGTTCTAACCGCAACATTTGCATCATGAGTTGCAATAACTAATATTTTTTGAGATCTAGACAAATCTTTAAATAATGGCACTATAACTTCATTGATATAAGTACTACCTAAACTTAAATCAGGTTCATCAACTAAAAATACATTTTTTTCTTTTTTTGATAATAATTCATGTTGTAAGGCTAATATAGATTTTTCCCCTTTAGATGGTATATAACTAACTTTATTAATAGTAAAATCTTTTTTTATAGACATAAAATCAGACATAGATTTAATTCCTTTATCATATGCAAGCTTAATCTCTTGAATTGTTTTTGTTATCTCATTTGAAGTGTAAGATGTTTTTAAATTTTCTAAATTTGTTACAAAAGGCTGTAAGTCTCCTTTGTTATGATTTAGTGTTGTATGATCTATTGATGATTTGTTAGATGAGTTAATAAATGAAAAGTTTGTTGATAAATAAACATTTCCTTTAGCACCTAAATTTCCTATATAATCCTCTACATTATTTTTTTCTTCATTTAATTCTTTTAGTATTTTTGTTGTATGCTTTCTTATTTTTAAACGATTTTTTGCAAAAGAAGCAAATCCTGTTTCTGTTGGTGGTGTTGGTTCACCAATATTTTCGGATACATATATAGGAATCTTTGTTGCAAAATCATCAATTAAATATTCAGATTTTTGATTGTACCATTCATTAACTGCATCTTTATAAGATTCTACAGATAGTTTTGATAGTAATTTTAATATTAATTCTTTTTCTTTTTGTGTTAATAAATCCTTTGCTTTTAAATCTTTAAAATCTTTTAAAAATGTAGTTATCTTTTTGTATTCATTATACTTGTTATTATATTTTTCTTCATTATACAAATGTCTCTTGCTTATAGATAAGCATTTCATTTTTTGTTTACTTGCTTTTTTTGATTGTTTTTTAAAATATTCAAAATAATTTTTTAATGTTGTTGGGGTAGTATCAATAAAATTTGCTATCTGATTTAACTCTAATTCGTTATCTGCTACATTTGGAATATTTTTTATATCATAATCTTCTAAATTAACATGGATTAAATCAGCATACCATTTTTCTTTATCCCCACCAGCATAATATACAGGATCTTCGTTTTTTTCTAATTTGTAATAATTTTTTAATGATTCTAGGATTTCACTTTTTCCACTTCCTTTATCTCCAAAAATTACGTTTACATCTTTATAAATAGGAATCTTAAAAGGAAATTCCTTAGAGTTATTTTTTCCATAGACTTCGATTACTTCGCTTAGTTCTTCTTCAATTAAATCTTTTAAAAATGATAAATCTTTTTCTATTATTTTTATAAATGCTGAAAAATCCTTTATTTCAAACTTAAACTCACCAAAATTATATTTTTCATATTCATTCCAATCAATAACATCAGTGCCAATAACAACTCGATGTTTATTAGATTGCAATACAGTAACAGATGTTAACGAACTTGGTTCTTTAAAAAGTCTGAGCTTGTTTTGCATAATATTTTCAAGTGCTTCTATGTCATCTAAAGATAATTCTTTTTTCTTAAAACAATGGACAACGTATACTAAATTTAAATCTTTAACCTTTTCATATAGGTCATCTACTTTTATTTCAAAAGTATCTGGTGTGAATCCTGATAATATTTCTTCCATTTTTTGTGAAAATTCATCAACTTTTTTTGGATCGGATATAAGAATTAAATGTCCTTTTTTTCCACTGTTACCAATTACATCTAATTCAATACCAGGCCATACTTGACAACTATCTTTAACAGATTCTTCAAATAATATAAATTGTTCCTTATCAAATAAATTATGGTTTGTTATTGCAATTATTTTTACTTCACTTAATAGAATTTTTTCTTTAAATAATTCTAGTGATACATTTCTTGTTTCTGATTCATCATTTTTTGTTTTTATTGTATGACAATGAAAATCTATTTTCATATAATTTTACCTCCTTATCAAATTATTATACCACTAAATATAAAATTATAGATAAATTTAACATAGTAATGAACTAAATTCTAGAATTGTATGATATAATTAAATACAGAAAGATTGGAGGTAAAATATGAGCATAAAAAATATGAAATTTATTGATTTATTTGCTGGAATTGGTGGCTTTAGATATGCATTAGAATCATTCGGGTGCAAATGTGTATTTTCCTCTGAATGGGATAAATTTTGTCAAGATAGTTATAATTTAAATTTTGGAGATATTCCTTATGGTGATATAACTAAAATTGATGAAAAAGATATTCCTAGTTTTGATATATTATGTGGAGGTTTTCCATGTCAACCGTTTAGTGTTTCTGGAAAACAAAAAGGGTTTGCTGATACAAGGGGAACTTTATTTTTTGACATAGTTAGAATTGTGGCATTTCATAAACCAAAAGTTATCTTTTTAGAAAATGTAAAAAATTTAAAAGCACATAATGGTGGCGCGACATTTGAAGTTATTTCCAATACTTTAAATCAACTAAATTATAATATATATTATAAAGTATTAAATGCAAAAAATTTTGGATTGCCTCAAAACAGAGAAAGGATTACTATTGTATGCATTAGAAAAGATATTGACAAAGGTAATTTCAAATTTCCTGTTGGTATAGATGATTTTAAAACTATATCTGATATTAAAGAAGATGATATTAAAACTGAAAAATATGTTATAAATAGAAATGATATTGCTATTGATGAAGAAAAATTAAAAAATGCTATTAAAAATGGGAAAGTTAATAAACCTGTTCAAATAGGCATTATAGGTAAAGGTGGTCAAGGCAATAGAATATATCATGAAAACGGAATCGGGATTACTCTTGCCGCTTCTAGTGGAGGTGCGGCATCTAAAACAGGTGCTTATTATATAAATGGGAAAGTAAGAAAATTATCCCCAAGAGAAGCTGCAAGATTGCAAGGATTTCCAGAAAGTTTTATCATAATTGAAAACGAAAATCAAGCTTTAAAACAATTTGGCAATAGTGTGCCTATTGCTTTGTTGAAGGCAGTTTTTGCAGGGTTAATTGATTTAGAGGAGGAAAAGCATGAGTAATTGGAAAGATTTCGAGGAAGAAACTTCAAATTATTTAAAAGAAATGTTAGTTGATTTAGATGTGGAAGTAGAAAAATTTGGAGAAGCTGATAGTACAACACCAGATATAGAAATAAGGTTAAATAATAGTGGTAAAAGCTTTTTTGTTGAAACTAAAATGCCCAATTCTCAAACTTCTCAATTTGTAGTGGAAATAATTAATGATAGATTTATATACGGGAGAAAAAATCATTATCCTTCTAACGATTTCTCAGATGAAATATTAGATGAATTAAACCAACATTTTGATTACTATAAAACTGTTGGACAATCAGGATTCATTTTACCCATTCCGGCATCAATAGCATTTGGATGGATTGTGTCTAATATGAAAAACAAAAACGTTGAATTCATTATATCTATTGATTCCAATAATAAAGAAAAAATTATTCCTGTGGAACAATTTGATGAATTTTTTAACGTGAAAACTGTATTAAGAAGAAAGAAAAGTGGAAGTGCCTCATTACCTAAACGATATTATGAAGATTTTAAAAATCAGATATCAAAAAAAATTAAAGAGAATGAATATTCTTTATTTGAACACGAAAATAGATTATATTTGGAAACACCATTAAAACTATTAAGAGAAGATTTATATATCGAAAGTGAATTTATAAATGATAAAAAGTATTTCTTATCGGAAAAAGGTAATGGAATATATGAGATAAAGTTAACTTCATCCACAAATAACCCAAATGTAATTTTTGAATTATCTGCTAAAAATATAAATTCTGAAACATTTACAATACAAGGACTTATTGATTACATAAATTATGAAGATAATGATGATTAAGAAATGGATAGATTCCATTTTTTTCTTTTAATAAATAAGCCCGTTTTAGCGAGTCTCTTGTTATATTAATTCATTATATTAATTTATTATATTATGGTAGAACTTTTCTTCTACCCTAGATGGAACTTTTCTTCTACCCTAGATGGAAATTATTTCTAGGGTAGAAGGCAAAAAAATATGGATGAAAATTGGAGCAATGTTAAAAAACAATGGAAGAAAAATGGATGATTGATAAAATTTCGTTATTTTTTCTGCCATAATTCTTCCATACTTTGAACTTTAAAAATCTAATTTTGGAGGAAATGGAAGTCTAATTAGTCCTTATAATTAAATAGTTTAAAAAGAATCTTCCATAAAACTTCCATAGTTTTTGGAGTTTTTTGCAAGTGCAAAAAGTGAAATGATATCATACTATTTCCTTATTATAGAAGGGTTTAACAATAGTATTGATATCATTCCCTTTATCCTGCTTCATATATTTTTATTGATATCTGTATTCAGCTCCATCTTCGGTTATTTCTACAACATCATCTAATGTGGCTCCTTCATTGTTAGAAAGTAATTCATATGTCATAAATTCTTCATATAATTCTTCTTCTAATTTTTCTGGAGGATAAAGTTTTGATTCGTGTATACTAAGAATTCCCATATTAACTTCTTCTTTAGTAAAGTCATTTTCAACAGGAAATATTCTTATAACTTCGTGTAGTGGATTAAGGTCAAAATAAAAGTTATTTGTACTTTGATTAAATCTTCCATATTTTATAGAAACATCATAATATTTTCTTAATTTATTTAAATGATTAACGATATGTTCTTCATCCATATAATTGCTATATCTTAAAGTTTCAAAGAAATCACTATCAATTTTCCAATCTAAATATCCTTTAGAAAATAGATTGTTAAAGTCTTTTAAAAATGTATTTCTAAAATTAATATTCTTTACAAAAATTGTTTTGTCATGTTGTTCTAGTTCAATATTATCTATATAGTGCATAATGATATTTTGACGACTCATTCTATCTAGTTTTTTCCAACTTTTAATAAATCCATCATATAGTTCAGGATATCTAAGAGAATTAAGATAATCTAAATCCCTATATACTAAAATATCTTCTTCGTTAAATGTTAAATTATCTAATTGTTTATTTTCAAGAATTTTTCTTTCTAATTTTTTAATATTATTATCAACTATTTTGTTTTCTTCTTCAAAAACTTCATATTCAAAAGTACCATTAATATATGCTTTTCTTATTCTTTCTTTTTTCATTTGTTGATTCTTTAGTTCTCGTTCATAATCTTTTTCAGGATTATTAATTTTATTTTTTAAAAGTGGTAGGAAGAAGTTATTTACAACAGCATCATATTCAACAATATTATTTAATAAATCTATTATTTGTTTTTCAATATCAATTTCGTTTAAATGATTTTTACAATCGTGACATTGATAGTAGTAATATGATTTACCATTTTTCTTTTTAGTAGCTTTACCACCTAAGATTCTTCCACATTTAGGACATTTAAGTTTTTGTAAAAAGTAATAATCTTCTTTTCTCATATAATTTTTAGAATTTTTTGCACCTTGTTCTTGGCAATAATCCCATAATTCCTTACTCACAATAGCAGGGCATACATCTTCATAATAACATTCATTCTTTTTGCCTTTATTAGAAATATAATCTCCTTTATAAACTGGATTTTCTAATATTCTTCTTATTGTCGAGTCTTGCCAATTAGTTTTACCTAAACACTTTTCTTCGTTTAATATATTTCTAATAGTGTAGTGTGATTTACCATGAGAATACATATCAAATATTCTTTCTACAACTTCTTTATCAATTGGGTTAATAACTAATTTTTTATCTACACGATTATATCCTAATGGTGTTATACCTGGAATATGTCCTGCTTTGATTGCGCCAGCCATTCCAAATTTAGTTCTTTCACTTGTTCTTTCTATTTCGTTTTGACTAACACTAATTAAAAGTCTAGTTAATAATTTTCCATTAGCATTTGTAGTATCAACTTCGTCATTAGCACACACAATATATGCATCATTTTTATTTAAGAAATCCATTAAGTTTTCCCAATCGAATATGCTTCTTGTAACTCTGTCTAGTTTTAGGGCAACAATAGTATTACATTTTTTATCTTTAATATCTTGTAATAGTTCTTCAAATGCAGGTCTCTTGTTTCCTTTTTTAGCACTTATTCCAGCATCTTTATAAATTCTATAAATTTCTATGTGATTTTCTTCACACAATTCTCTTAATCTTTTTTCTTGCTCTGGTAAACTAAAACCTTCACGAGCTTGATCTTCTGTAGAAACTTTAATATAGATTCCAGCTTTTATATTATTGTTTTCATCAAAATTTTTTCTAATCATAAACATCCTCCTTCTGTAAAACAAAAAGAGTCAAAAACAACAGACATAATCCGTATTATTGACTCTTATAAAATAAATTTTGTAAAAAAGTAATTTTAGACATGAAGTATCCATCCTTTCAGAAAAAGACGATACTGCTATCTTTATCTAATATAATTTTACTTTTTATTTTTTAATAAGTCAATATTACGACAATTTTTTAAGATAATCTTCTAAATCTTTTAGCAAAACTTTATTATTTAGGTTATTTATATAGACTTCATTAGAATAATTAAAGAATAGAATCAAAATATCTTTTATAATGGCTTTATTTGGCTCAATATAATACAAATTAGTTTTATCTAGACTAATTATATTCCCAGGTTCAAAAGTAGGCTTAAATCCACAAAATTTGCATATAAAGTCTATTCTTTGTTTTAGTTTGTCATCAATATTCACTTTTTCTTTCTTGTAATTTAGCATATAAAAAATCCAACCTTTCTTAAGATTGGATTCCTTTATATTAAAGTTCGATTTTTTAAAAAGTTCGAACAGAAATGCAAATGGCAGGGGATGAGAGAATCGAACTCCCAACAGTGGTTTTGGAGACCATTATTATACCATTTAACTAATCCCCTAAAAGAAATATATTTGTAGTATATCATTAATATATTTACTTGTCAATTACATATATTTATTCTATAATATATTATGAAAAAAGGTGATTCTATGAATAATGATGTAAAGAAAAATGATTTTAAAAAGAAGAAAAATAATCAAACATCAAAAAAGAAAAACAATAGTAATTTAGATTGGTATTATAAAAATAATTTTAAAAAGAAAAATAATAATAAATATAATAAGAACAATAAAAATAAAAAAATAAATACCAAAGAAAAAAATAAAAAGTTGGTTATTAACGATAATGAAGTTGAATTACAAAATACTTTAGAGGA
>JAZULI010000094.1:0-1636 GCA_045603025.1 Bacilli bacterium | reverse complement strand
TTTTTATGTTTTGGATTTTGTTTTCTTAATGTTATCTTACTTATTATGTGATTTCTTAAGTGAAAAAATTAATTTATTTATTGGTGTAATTGTAGCTTTACCATTATATATGATTGTTGTTTTCATTTTGCAAAAGATTTTTAAAATAAAGATATAAATTGGATAAGTTTAGAAAGATTTGATAATAAAAAAGTAAAAACATTACTCTTCTTTTTAACTTTCAACAAAAAACTATTTAAATTTTTAAAATTATTTGTTATAATGTAAGAGAGTAGGTGGAGTATGTATAAGAAGATGTTTTTACTTTTTGTTATCATGACTCTAATATTAACGGGTTGCACTAAGATTGATAGTAATATCGATAATATTGTTAGTGCTACGATGAGTAAGAAAATAGAGAATGTTAATACGGTTTCCACTGGTTATGAATTATATATCCCTATAGGAGTTATGCAACTGGTGGATAATGAATATAATCAAAAATTTAAAATTAGAGATGCACATGTATATTTATACGTAGATATAATTAGTTATTATTATAAAAACAGTTTAAATTATAAATCTACGGAAGATTATAGTTATTATTATAAAGAGTTATCTTTGAATGATGAGGTTGGATATATTGGAATTAATAAGTTGGATGATGATAACTTTTTTGTAGAGATTGTTTATAATTATTCTAAGATAGAATGTTATACGAGTTATGAGGATATGCCGGTTGTTATTTCTAATAGTTTTATAATACTTAATAGTATTAAATATAATGATAGTTTAATTAAACTTAATATGGATAATACTAATCCGGATAATAGGGAAGTAAAATATGAGTTAGATAAACCAAAAGATTCTGAGAGTACCTTTTCTCAATATTTAAAAGAATATGTAGAGGAAGAGAAAGAAGAAGTAGTTTTACCTGATTTAGAATGATTTGAAAGAGGTGCAATAATGAAATTGTTAGATAAGATAAAAGATTTATTTATGGATGAAGTAACTGATGATGAAGAAGTTGAATTAGAAGAAGAAAATAGAAGTGTTTATCAGGAACCTAAAGATGTATTACCTAAAGTTATGAGGGATACGATAAAAAAAGAAGAAGAAAATATTAAGTTTGAAGAATTGAAACCTTCAAAAGAAAAAAATGTTAAAAAAGAGGAAATTGTTCCGGATAAGAAGTTTAATTTTCCAATTGATTTAGAGAAAGATATTGCCCCTTCAAGAGTTTCTAATAGGAATGTGTTAAAGGTAGAAAAGGAAACTCCTAAAAAAGTTAGTGAACTTTATCCGAAAAAAGAAGTGGTAGAAAAACCAAAATTTAAACCTACTCCGGTTATTTCTCCGGTGTATGGGATTTTAGATAAGAATTATAAAAAAGAAGAAGTAAGAGAGAAACTTGAAGATAATGTTACGATGAAGAGACCTTCTAAAAAAGTGGATTTTGAAACTGTTAGGAAGAAGGCTTTCGGTAATTTAAGTGATGAAATTAGAGATAATTTGATGTGTGAAAATTGTGAATTATATAAAGAGGTTAAAAGAATTAGTTCATTATCTAGTGATGATTTACTTTATGATATGATGGTAGATGATAAACTAGAGGAACCAGTAACAATTGAAAAAGCATATGATAATTATGAAGATT
>JAZULI010000093.1:0-2751 GCA_045603025.1 Bacilli bacterium | reverse complement strand
AAAAACTGTGATAGAATAGATCCTATGATAGGGAATTGCGGAAATAATTAGTATAGTTTTATCGTGTATCGAAATCTAAAATGAAGTTAGAGATTTTATTGCCGAGACCAAACCATTTTTTCAAAAATAAAATATTTTTATCCCAAAATACTACCCCAGTACGAAGGTTAAACATGTACGTTCGGTAGCAGAGAATAAATTGGAAGACTTTAATATTACTATAGCTTTTTAGAATAGATTATTTGGCGGATTGCGAACGACCAAGGCAATCCGAATTTTACATTAACTTTACACTTTAGGATTTGTCAACTTGACACTTGATGCTTTACACTCACTTGACACATCCTAAAAGGATAAGACTTAAAAGACTAATCTTCTTTTAAGTCTTTTATTGTTTGAAATGTATCTAATTCAAACTCACTGATGCACCAAAGACCATTTCTATCTGTGTCACGAAATGCTTTGTTCATGTCATCTCTTAATGTTTTAGCAAAGTCAAATGATGTATACACTTTTGAATGCATTTGAGCAATCTCATCATCAATCATTAATACTAATAAATAAACTTTTGTTTCAGTCATTTTAATCAACTCTCTTTCTCTTTTACATCTTAATTATAACACAAAGAGAATAGAAAGTCAATAGATTTAATTAAAATAAAAAAGATTTTTTACAATACAAAGAAGAACACACAAACAACAAAAAAATAAGTAAAACAATTAAAAAAATAAATAAATAAATTAACAAAAAAGTATTGACAAATATTATTATTAATGTTATAATTATAATGTAAGAAAGGTTAAGAGAGATAACCAAAGAAAGAGAGTGAAATAAAATGATTAAATTATTCTTAGATTTAGATGGAACACTAGCAAGATTTAATGTTAAAAATGCATTAGAAAGATTTGATAAAGAAGTTGGTTTCTTTGCTAATTTACTTGCTTATAAAAATATTGAAATAATAAACGAGTTAGCACAAACTAATCAAATTTACATCATTTCAGCAAGTCCAAACGAACAAGCAGACAAAGACAAAATGATTTGGTTAGAAAAATATTTACCAAACATCAATGTTGAGAATATTACACTTTGTAGATTAGGACAAAATAAAGCACAAATTATACAAGATAAATACAACATTACAATTAATGAACAATGTTATTTATTAGATGATTACACAAAGAACTTGAACGAATGGGAAGGTTTTGGTGGTAAAGGTGTTAAAAGACTTACAAGTGTTTCAGATAATAGTAGAAAACTTTGGAAAGGTTTAACAGTTAAAGATTTAAAAGAAATTGAAAATATTTTTAAAAAACTATTGACAAACTAATCTATTAATGTTATAATTATAATGTAAGATAAAGGAAGGAATGATAAAAATGAAAAAAAGAGTATTTAAAAAATGGTTAAACAATTTATTAATAGGAATTGCAAGTATTAGTTTTGTACTAATTGCTACAACTATTGATAGTGAGTGGACTAGAGAATACTTATTATTCTTAGGTAGTAACTTTGGTTTATTCATAGTAAGTGCTTTATTACTTGCTAAATGGGGTAGACCAGTAGAAGAAGATTAATCTTCTTCTATTACTCAAAAGAAAGGAGTTTAAAATGATTAAAAAATATTATTCTTTACTTGCTAGTTATGAATTAGATGGCAAAAAACAATTTTTTGAAACTAATCTAGCACCTGAATTTAAAAACCTAACTCCGCACATTGCGGCAATAGAAAATAACCTAAAACAACAAGGCGTTGAAAATGTAGAATTTGCTATTAAAGAATTTGAACTAAAAGAAATAGCAACTCACGCAATAATTAACGCAAAGTGTGAAGAAGTGTCAAGTGAAATGTAAACTTGACACTTTTTTGACGGCTCGGTGGCGGCCGCTAGAGAGGTAGCGAGCCGAATTTATGTTCGCTTTACACTTTACAGTTTTTTGACATCGAACATCTGATCGCTTTACACTTGGTTGACATCCTGAAAGTGTCAAGTAAAAAAATAAAAAAATTTTAAAAAAAGTATTGACTTATTTTTGCTATTGTGATATACTTATAATGTAAGAAAGGAAAGGAATAGTTAAAAAAATAAATTAAAAAATATTAAAAAAACTATTGACTTTTATTTCTAAGTATGTTATAATTAATATGTAAATGAGAAAGGAAAGTGATAATTATGGCAATGACACCAGCAAAAAGACACGAAATAAGAGCAAAATATGAGGCTCAAGCAAAGGCTCGTAAAGATGCGAGATTAGGTATTAAACCTACAAAAACTAGCAAGAAAAAAGGAAGAAAATAATTTTCTTCCTTGCTAGAAAAAAAAATAAAAAAAAGTTAAAAAAGTATTGACAAAGTATGCATAAAATGATATAATTAGCATATAATATTAATGTAAAGGAAGAGTGAGAAAATGTTAAAAGTTAATTATCCAAATAGAAAAAATGAGTTAGTTATTAGTGAAAAGGAATATTTAATGTTTATAGATATTGAAACAATAGGAACATTAAATGTTATTGAAAGTTGTTTACCTTTTGAAATAGGTATGAAAATATACAACACAAAATCTGAAAGTATAGAAATTGAAAAAAGTTATTTAGTAAGAAGATTTTTCAATAATAAATATATAATGAATTGTACTTTTAGTGCTAGTAAATACCCAACATATAAGGAAAAACTAGACAATGATAAAAGATATAAATTATATAGTGCTATTGAAATATCAAAAGACCTAATCAATATTATGAGAAAAT
>JAZULI010000092.1:0-5240 GCA_045603025.1 Bacilli bacterium | reverse complement strand
TTTTTTATAAAACCAATCTACTATTTTATTATTCCAAAATTTTTTATACATAATTATTTCTTCCATAAGTTGTAATTCATTCTTTTTTTTATTATTAAGAAGACGATAACCAACTAATTTTAAAGGAACTAAAACAAATCTATGAGACATTTTACTTAATTTTTCTAATCCTGCCCAATCATTATAATAATTTAAATCAGTTGGAAATAAATTCTTAGGAATATTTTCTTTAATAAAAGTAACACTACTAGTACATATTGCTTTATGATATTTTAAAGAAAATCTTTTAAAATACTTTAACTTATTAAAACAATTAAATCTAAGTAGCCAAATACAAATTCTCTTTTTAAATAATTCCTTACTCTTTTTAAATTTTTTATCGCCCACTATTTCATAATAATCTGTAAAAATAATTGAAGCATCTTTATTTTTTTTATAACATTTAATAATTTCTTTAGCATAATTTCGATCATATAAATCATCTTGATGAACAATTGTAACTAATTTAGTATCAACGGCCTCAAGGGCAAAATTATAATCATTTCCTTTATTACTTTCACACTCATTTACCATAACCCCTAAACCATATTGACTAGCAAGTTCTAAAATATAATCATTTTTCGTACTAGTTGCAATTAAAACATTACTTTTAACACTTTGCTTCTTTATAGATTTTATACATTCTTCTAAATCATCACTTTCGTTATATGCTAAAATAATGAATGAATGAATATCTTTCATATGCCACCTACTATTCCTATTAAGTATATCAAAAAAAATGAAAGAAATCGATAATTTATGTAAAAAAAATACCATAATAGGTATTTATTTTTCTCTTATTAAAGGCATAGTTAAATGATTAACTCCTCTACTTCCAATTAATAAATTAGGGGCATTTAATTCAATAACTCTTATTCCATTAGAACGTAATAATTCATTAGTAAAATGATTTTGTTTATAAGAAACAACTACTTTAGGATTTATACATAAAACATTAATTGATTCATGCATTTGTTCACGTTCTGCTTCAAAATATTTACTATTATCAATACTTATTAAAGTAATATTATTTAAATGAAGATATTTTTCTAAAGTCTTATTTAAAGACATATGCAAAGAATTAAGAACTACTTTTTCATTATGAAGACTTAATTCATAGATACTAGTATTATTAATAAACTTATTGTGTACTAAAAATTTGTCATCATCAACCATCATCATTAATGAATTAAGATTAGATGACATTAAATTTTCTGGTATCGAAAAGGCTAAAATATGTTTAAATTTCTTTTCACTTAATAATCTTGAAGCAAATTTTAAAATAGCCAGAGAATTAGTATTTTTATTAATTCCAAGACAAACAACTTCATCATTTAAAACTAAGATATCACTACTACTTAATAAATCATTATCATAACGATCATAATATAACTTAATATTTTTATATTTAGGATGATATTTTAAAACATATTCAATAAAAATTGATTCACGATTATGAATACTACCTTTTTTAGAACTTAAAAGAAAATTACTCCCGATACTTCTTCCAATATCATTTAGCGAATATAAATTACAAAGTGGTTCAATTACTAAATCACTCATCATATCAACTTTAAAAAAGTTATTCCCAGGAAAATTTATTTCTGAATATCGAATACCTTCAATACATTTATTTATTAATTTACGAGTATCAGAAATATTATTTAATAATTTATATGCTTGATTAGAAACTAAAGGATTTTTAACACCTGCTTCTTTAACAAATTGTTTGATAAATTTATTACGAACATTTAAATTAGAATTTAAACTTTCTACTATTAAATCAATTAAATAAATAACATCAATTCCTTCTTTACGAAGAGTATTGGCAAAATTATCATATTCTTTTTGTATTTGTTCTAAATCAGGAATATCTCTAAAAGAATATTTAGATAAATTACAAGGTAATAAATTTAATAATTCATTTCCAGGACGATATAAAATAACTTTTTTTAAAGAATTAATTTCACTATAAACATTAACTACTCTTTTCAAACCAATCCCACCTTTTGAATATGGTTATTATAACATAAAACAATAATAAATGCATTATTTTTATTATAGGCAATAATTTATTTTTTAAACTTAAAAATAACATATCTAAATTATTTTCATATAATAAATCGATAGGAGGAAAAATGAAAAAAACGTTTTTTAAAATAGGTTTTATTCTATTAATCTTTTTAATAGCTAGTCTCATATTGTTTAATAAAACTAATGATGATGATTTAACGGATATTAAAGTAGCCGAAGTTGCTCATAGTATTTTTTATGCACCACAATATGTTGCACTACATAATGGTTATTTTGAAGATGAAGGATTAGATGTAGAAATTATTTTAACTGCAGGTGCTGATAAAGTTACTGCAGCGGTTTTATCTGGTGATGTTGATATTGGTTTTTCAGGAAGTGAAGCCACTATTTATGTTTATAATCAAGGTGAAAAAGATTATTTAAAAACATTTGCTCAATTAACTCAAAAAGATGGTAGTTTTATTGTATCAAGAAAGAAAATTGATAATTTTACTTTAAATGATTTAAAAGGAAAATATATTATTGGAGGACGTATTGGTGGAATGCCAGAAATGACCCTTGAATATATTTTAACTAAAAATGGCATTGACCCTAAATCCGATTTGACAATTGATACAAGTGTAGCTTTTGCCGCTATGCAAGGTGCATTTATTGGAGGAACTGGTGATTTTGTTAGTTTATTTGAACCTAATGCTACACAAGTTGAAAAACAAGGATATGGCTATATTGTAGCTAGTTTGGGAGAACTAGGTGGTGTTATTCCTTATACTTCATATAGTGCTAAAATAAGTTTTATTGAAAAGAATGAAAAAATTATTGAAAGTTTTACAAAAGCAATCCAAAAAGGACTTGATTTTGTTCATAATAATAATAGTGAGACTATTGCCAATATTATTGTTAAAGAATTTCCTGATACTTCTATTGAAGATTTAATTATTACAATAGATCAGTATAAAAAAACTGATACCTGGCCAAAAACGACTGACTTTACGGAAGAATCATTTAATCACATGCAAAATATAATGGAAAATGCTAATCAATTAGAAAAACGTGTTGATTATGATGATTTGATATATAAAAAATAATGATATTATAAAAAGGAACTAATTCTAGTTCCTTTAATTATGCTTCAATATATTCATGAAATTCTAATCTTAATTTATCGGCTAATGTAACCATAAATTCTGAATTAGTGGCCTTAGCTTTATCAATATCAACACTATATCCGAAAATTTCTTCCATTAATTCCCAATTCCCACGATTCCAACTAACTTCAATCGCATGTCTTATTGCTCTTTCAACACGTGATGTAGTTGTATCATATCTTTTGGCAATTGATGGATACAATTCCTTAGTAATTGCGCTAGATAAACCAGGATCATTAAATATTAAATTAATTCCTTCTTTGATATAAGAATACCCTTTTATATGTGAAGGTACACCTAACTCATGCAATAATTTAGTAATTGACATTTGTAAATTACTATACAGTAAATTAATTGTCTTCTTATTGTAAACTGTATCGGTTGCATATTCTAATATTTTATTTTCTAAATCACTTAATTCAAAAGGTTTTAACATAAAATATTTAATTCCAAGCCCTGATACTTTTCTAATTATTTCAGGTGAATTGTATGAAGTTAAAACTATAATTTTAGGATTTAATCCCTCTTTATCAAGTTCTTCTAATACTTTAATTCCATCCATTCCTGGCATAATTAAATCAAGAATTACTAAGTCAATATCTTTCCCTTTCTTAATTAATTCAAGACCATCTTGACCAGAACTAGCACTACTTATAATTTCAATTACTGCGTGACTACTAAAATACTCCTTTACCATATCGACTAATTGTAAATTATCGTCGATCATAAGTACATTAATTTTTTTCATTTTCTCTCCTTTGTCAATATCTTACTGCACGCATTATCATTATATAATATCCAACAAAATTTGCATATAGCGAAAAATGAAAAGTTTTGTCGAATTAACATTTTTTTACAAAAAACATATATTATTTGACATTTTATAGCAAAAAAAATTTAGTAAATAATCTTACTAAATTAATGTTTTTTTCTTTTCTTTGTTTTTTGTTTTCCACCTTTTTGTTTCCATAATAAAGTTCGTTGCGCTTTCTTTTCCTTCCAAGGATCTCTTGCAACATCTCTAAATGGATATAAATTTAAAAATTCTATTTCATATGCAAGATAGTATATTTCTTCATAAATATCATTATATAATATATCATCCATTGGTCCCTTAAGAGAATTAATATATCGAAACATTTTTTGATATTCTTCATAAGCCTCTGGACAGTATGCATCTAAATAATTTAAATATTTATGAGCCTGCGCTGTTAAAATAGCTCCATTATCAACACCATAACCACCACCATCTCTTTTTTCAATAATATGATGAAAGGTATAAGGATTATTTGGTGTCATTTTATATCCCATCCAATCAAGACCATTAGGCTGATATATATTTATCATGTCTTCTAAAACTTTTCTCATAATACTACCTCACATATAAATTAATTATTATTAATATATTTAATCAAATTAATGAAATCTAAAACCTTTATAGAACATCCCCCAACTAAATAACCATCAATATTATTAATTGTTTCTAAATCACTAATATTTCGATTATTAACACTACCACCATATAAAACGTTTATTTTAACTTGATATTTTTCATAAATATATTTTTTAATATAATCAATTGTATTATAAATTTCATGATTCGAAGGAATAATGCCAGTTCCAATAGCCCATATAGGTTCATATGCAACAATAATATTACTTGGAATAATATCTTTAAAGGCATTATCAATATCATTTTTAATAACATCTAATGTTTTACCTAATTCATATTCTTCTTTTGTTTCACCTAAACAATAAATAGGTGTTATTCCTTCTTTCATACATAGTTTTAATTTGCTATTTAAATACTTAGTATCATCATAATATTTTCTACGTTCTGAATGACCAATAATTGCATAATTAACACCAATACTCTTAAATTGTGAAATAGATACATCACCAGTATAAGAACCAATTTCATAGGATGATATATCTTGGCACCCTACTATTAAATTATTTTTTACAAACTCCATTAAATAAATATTACTAGGACAATATATAACATTAGAAAAATTATATTTA
>JAZULI010000091.1:0-2952 GCA_045603025.1 Bacilli bacterium | reverse complement strand
TGAAAAAGGCTATAGAGTTATAAAAAATGATGGTAAATTCAATGGCGAAGTAAAAATAACAAGTAATTTAGATACGAATAAGATAGGTACTTACGAAATAATTTATAATGTTATTGAAAATAATAAAGTTATATCATCTGCTAAAAGAATTATACAGGTAATAGAAAATCCCTTAAATAATATAACACTTTCTTTAAATGGAGATAATATTGTATATGTTTTTAAAGGTGATACCTATAAGGAATTAGGAGCTATTGCAACTAATAATGGCACTGATATAACGAAAGATATAATTACTACAGGAGATGTTGATACTTCTAAAAAAGGACAATATACAATAATATATAAAATTGCTGTTAATAACTTAGAAAAAAGTATAACCCGTACAGTAAAGGTTGTTGATTTACAAATTATCCATTCATTTGATAAAGATAATAAATTAATAAAATTATATATTTATTGTGATGATTTAGAAAAAGTTCAACTTCCAAATCAAACAATTGTTAAAAACAATAATATAGAATATTCCGTTGATAAAAATGGTGAATATAAATTTATAATTTTTGTAAATGGTGGTTTATCTAATGAATATAATGTTTCTGTTAATGAAATTAATACTATTAAACCAACAGGTACCTGTCAAGCGAAATTGGATGGACAAAGTACAGAAATTACAATTAATAATGCTACTGGTGATATTTTAAAATATCAATATAATAATACTGATTTTTATACTAGTTATTATAAAATAAATTATGAAGTATCTAATCCAATAATTAGAATTTATGATAAAAATGGTACTTATAGTGATATTACTTGTACAACAAGAAGAGTTTTTAATAATAATATGAATGATATTACACTTTCTAAAACACTTACACCTTGTAATAATAATTGGACATCATATAATAATGAATTAGCTAAATTAATTAGTGAAGCTGGTTATAAAACAAGAACCGCTGTGGCAATCGCTGCTTTATATCTAACTGAATTTGATTATAAAGTCGCTTATTCATGGGGTGGAAAATCATTATCAAAAGGAATTAATCCTAAATGGGGATGCGAAGCGAGTGTTACAAAAGATGTTTGTACCGAAAGTACTGGAACAATGAAGTGTATTTATGGAATGGATTGCACTGGTTTTACCTCATGGGCCTTTTTTCAAGCAGGCTTTAGTAAGGATATTTTAAGAACTAGTTCCCAATCAGATGGAATGTGGGGAAATTTTAATGCTGGTAAGCATAAATATAGTTTTAAAAATAATCAAAATTTATTTTCAAAAATAAAACCTGGAGATATCGTTTGGACTGAAGGTCATGTAGGAATCGTTTTAGGAACTAGTTCTAATATGTTAAAAGTTGCTAATATGCGTGAAGGTATTCGTATATCATTTATCAATACCAATGGTTACTCAACAAATGGTGATAAAAGTTTTACACACTTTGTTTTATTTGATGAGTTTTTCGATATGTATGGTAAAAATGAATAAAAACAAAGACTTGTAATTATAATTATTATATGATATTATTTATTTGGTGATGCTTATGCAATCAAGTAAACGATCAAAAATTAACACTAATCTTTAAATGGGATTAGTGTTTTTTTAGGAGGTATAATATGAAAGAAATCGTTTTAAATCATCCAATGGTTAAGCACAAAATATCTATTCTAAGAAGTGAAAAGACAAGCACAAAGGAATTTAGAGAATTAATAACAGAAATAGCAATGTTATTATGTTATGAAGCTCTAAGTGATGCTAAATTAAATGAAATTAGTGTCAAAACGCCTATTACCCAAACAAAAGGATATAAAGTTGATGAAAATAATTATGCTTTTGTACCAATTTTAAGAGCAGGTATGGGAATGGTTGATGGTGTTTTAAAATTAATGCCAACTGCTAAAATAGGTCATATTGGTTTATATCGTAATGAAGAAACTTTAGAACCTGTTAAATACTACTGCAAATTACCTGATAAGATAGAAGAAAAAGAAGTCTTCTTACTTGATCCAATGCTTGCAACTGGTGGAAGTGGTAGTGCAGCTATTACTATGCTAAAAAATGATGGTGTTAAGAAAATTAAATTCTTATCAATTATTGCAGCCCCAGAAGGAATTAAAAAAATACAAGAAGATCATCCAGATGTTCAGATTTATTGTGCTAGCTTAGATGAAAAATTAAACGATGTCGGTTATATTATGCCTGGTTTAGGTGATGCAGGTGACCGAATTTATGGAACAAAATAAGGAGGAAAAATGAAAAATTTTATTAATGAATTTAAAGATTTTATTAAAAGAGGAAATGTGGTAGATTTAGCTGTTGCGGTTGTTATTGGTGGTGCTTTCTCATCAATTGTTAATTCACTTGTTAATGATTTAATTATGCCACTTGTGGGAATCTTAATTGGAGGAATTAATTTTTCACGTCTTAGTGTAACATTAGGAGATGCTACAATTCATTATGGAAACTTTCTTCAAAATGTAATTAATTTCCTAATTATAGCTTTCGCTATTTTTATGGTTGTTAAATTTATTAATAAATTCTCTAAGAAAAAAGAAGAAGCAGCTCCTTCTAAAAGTGATGAAGTTGTTTTATTAGAAGAAATTAGAGATTTATTAAAGAAAAATAAATAAAAATGAAAAAATGAGTTAAACTCATTTTTTTTAGTAATATTTTCTATTTTTTAAACTATTCTCAAAGGCCGGTAAACCATACTCTTTATTATAATAATCAGGAAACTCATTTAAATGCGCTAAAGCTATTTTCATAGTTAATTCTATGTTATTATTAGTAACATCAGTTATAGGATTTATTTTACCATGTTCTAATTCAATTTTTAAACCAGTTATTAAATCTTCTAAGGAAAATTTATCAAATTTTATTCCTAATGAATGAGCAGTTTTGATAATATCGTTTATATTATACAATTTTATCCTCCTATAAAATATATGTTT
>JAZULI010000090.1:0-2695 GCA_045603025.1 Bacilli bacterium | reverse complement strand
ATATAATATTCATTTTATAAAAACAGATCGTTTTAAAACTATTAATATTCGGGTTGTTTTTATGGATAAGTTTCGTAAAGAAGAGATTACTAAGAGAAATTTTTTAATGGATATGCTTAACTTATCGACAAAAAAATATAATACTAGAAGATTATTAAATATAAAATGTCAAGATTTATATTCATTATCATTAACTAGTGGTAATTTTCGAATGGGAAATTATTTAATTTCGAAAATTGGTATATCTTTTTTAAATCCTAAGTATACCGAAGTGTGTATGATGGAAGAAAGTATTGATTTATTAAAAGAAGCGATTTTTAATCCAAATGTTTCGGATAATAAGTTTACTACTAATAATTTTCTTTTAGTTAAAAAGGATTTAGAAAATGAATTATTAATTGTAAAAGAACAGTCAAAAATTTATTCGTTTTCCAGAATGATGGAAGAAATGGGTGGAGATAAACCATATGCTCATCATGGATATTGTTATAAAGAAGACTTAGATAAAATTAATGAGAGTAATTTATATGAATTTTACCAGCAATTTATTAAATCAAATTTAGTCGATATTTATGTTGTTGGTGATTTTGATATGGATTTAATGGAAAAAATGATTAAAGAAAAATTAGATTTTTCTACAATTAAGAAAGATAAAGGATCTTTATTTATTGAACACGATAAAATTAGAAAACGAGTGAAAAAAGTTATAGAAAAAAGTAGTTTTAAACAATCTAAACTCCTTATTGGTTTAAAATTAAATAATTTAAGTTCTTTTGAAAGAGGATATGTAAGTAATATTTATAATATGTTATTAGGTGGAACATCGGATTCTTTATTAATGAAAAATGTTCGGGTAAAAGCATCTCTTGTTTATTATATTTCTTCTTCTTTAAATAAAGCTGACAATTTAATTATGATTGGTAGTGGTATTGAAGCGAAAAATTATGAAAAAACTTTAAGAATTATCAAAAAAACAATTAAAGATATTTCTTTAGGAAAATTTTCTTTAGATGATATAAAAAATTGTCAATTAGAATATTTATCATCACTGGAAACAGCGCATAATTCAGAGAGTGGTTTAATTGATTTAAAAATGACTCATAACCTAAAATTATCCGATGATGTTGAAACTAGGAAAAAGAAAATCATGGAAGTTAAAAAAGAAGATGTTATTAATTTCTGTAAAAAGGTATCAATGGATACAATTTATCTTCTTGAGGGGGAATAAAGATGAAAAAATATGAGTATTCAAGAACATTAGAACCATTATATTATGGGATTTTGCCTAATGGATTAACATTATGTGTTATTCCTAAAAATAATAAGAGTAATTTTTATGCTGTTTTGGGTGTTAAATATGGCTCAATTGATACTGAATTTATTCCTTATAATAAAGATGAATATATTAAAACTAATTATGGAATAGCCCATTATTTAGAGCATGTAGCTTTTGCTATGGAAGATACAGAGGATCCTTTTTCATTTTTTGCTAAAACTGGTACCGGAGCTAATGCTTCTACAACATTTTCCTCTACCAAGTATTATATTTGGGGTGTGGAAGAGTTTGAAAAAAATTTAGATTATTTATTAACTTATGTCTGTACTCCATATTTTACTGATTCAATTATTGAACGTGAACGTGGAATTATCAACGAAGAAATTAGAATGTATGAAGATGATTCTAATTGGATAATTGATGATTTAGGAAGAAGAATGACTTTTCATGAATTACCTGTAAGAGAAAAAATATCGGGAAATTATGAAAGTGTTTCTAAAATAACCAAAGAGGAATTATATGATTGTTATAATACTTTTTATGTTCCCAATAATATGTTTTTAGTAGTAAGTGGTAATGTATCAAAAGATAAAGTTTTAGAAGTTGTTAATAATAATAAAGCTTTGAATAAATTAAAAGCTAATTATAATATAAAAAGAAAAAAATATGATGAACCATCAATTGTTGAAGATGAATATAAAGAAATTAAAATTAATGTGTATTTACCGAAAGCTAAGTATATTTTTAAATTTAAACGAAGTGATTTTACAATGAAAGAGACAGTTAAACTTAATATGTACATTAATATGATTATCTCAATTGTATTTGGACCAACTAGTGAATTTTATGAAAAAACAAGGGAAAGTGATATTGTTAATTCATATTATGTTGATTGTACAAGGTATGAAGATTTTTATAGTTTAGAATTTACGATTGAGACAGATAAAGCGGATATTTTTAAAGATTTAGTTGACGAATATTTTGAAAATATTAAAATTAGTTCCGAAGAGTTTGAAAGAATAAAAAAAGTATGGATAGCATCAGAGATTAGAATTAGTGATAGTGAAGATATTTTAGCCGAAAATACCTTAGATGATATTTTAACTTATGGTAATATTTGTCCTAATCGAATAGATATTATTGAAAGTTTAAATATGAAAGGATTAAATAAAGTTTTAAAGGAATTAAATCTTGATAATAGTTGCTTTATTTTAGTAAATCCTAAAGAAGAAAATAATTAGTCTTATTGACAATTAATTAAACATGTGTATAATAATTTTTTGTGATTTATTATGAAGTATAATGAAAGAAATATGAAAATTTGTGAAATTTTAGGAGCGAAACAATTTCAAAAAGTAGTTTTTTGTTTAGAAAAAATAAAATATCAAATAATTGAAAAACATTTTCCCAAAATATTGA
>JAZULI010000089.1:0-1651 GCA_045603025.1 Bacilli bacterium | reverse complement strand
TCACATTATAACATATATTTTTTTCCACAAGTGCATATTATACCACATAAAAAGGATTAGACAACCTAATCCTTAATAATCTCAAACTTAGTTCCTTCTCTAGTATCTATTAGTTTAATATTTCTACTTAATAAGTCATCTCTAATTTGATCAGCTAATGCAAAATCTTTATTTTTCTTAGCTTCAGCTCTCTTAGCTATAAGTTCATTAACTTCTTTTTCTAAATCAGAGTCAATTTCAACTTCTTCAGTTTTTAATAAATCTAAAGATAAAACTTCATCAAATTTTTCAATTAAAGCTATTTTAGTCTTATCATTAACTTCTTCATCTTTTAATAAATCATATAAAACAGTTAAGGCAAATGAAGTATTTAAATTATTACCAATTGCTTCTTTAAAACGATTATTATAATCATTAAAAATATTTCCCATAATTTCATCTTCATTTTTAGATAAACGATTAATTCGATTTTTTAATTTAAGATATGCATTTTCTGCTCCATCTAAATTATCAAAAGAAAATTCAAGTGGTTTTTGATAATGACTTGATAAAACCATATAACGATAACTCAACGGATTATATCCTTTTTCTTTTAATAAAGAAACCATTAAAAAATCACCTTTACTTTTACTCATCTTACCATCTTTATCATTTAAATGTTCAACATGAAACCAATAATTACACCATTTATGACCTAAATAAGCCTCACTTTGGGCTATTTCATTCGTATGATGTGGAAAAATATTATCAACACCACCACAATGAATATCAAGATATTCCCCTAAATATTTTAAAGAAATACCGGAACATTCTATATGCCATCCAGGATATCCAATACCCCATGGTGAATCCCATTTTAATTCTTGATCTTCAAATTTTGATTTAGTAAACCATAAAACAAAATCTGTTTTATTTTTCTTGGCAGTATCTTCATCAACCGAATCACGAACACCAACCATTAAATCCTCTTCATTGTGATTACTTAAAGAATAATAATTATCTAATTTTGCTGTATCAAAATATACATTACCATCACTAAAATAAGCATATTCTTTTTTAATTAATGTATCAACAATTTCAATATATTTATCAATCATACTAGTAGCCGGAACAACTGTTTCTGGTCTTTTAATATTTAATTCATCACAATCTTTAAAAAAGGCATCAGTATAAAACTTAGCAATATCTAAAACCGTTTTATTTTCTCTTTTAGCACCTTTTAACATCTTATCTTCGCCAGTATCAGCATCACTTGTTAAATGACCAACATCAGTAATATTCATAACACGGTCTACTTTATATCCTAAATAAGTTAATGTTTTTTCTAAAATATCTTCTTGAATATAAGTTCGTAAATTACCAATATGAGCATAATGATAAACCGTTGGTCCACATGTGTATAATTTAACTATTCCATCTTCTCTTGGAATAAATTCTTCTATTTTTCTTGTTAATGTATTATATAATTTCATAAATCCTCCTTATATCATAAATACAAATTAAATTTCTTAGCAACAACAACCAAGACTATATATATATTTAACGATATAAAGTTTATATTGTGACATATAAATCACCCCTTGCTTGTATTATACACTTTTTATTAAAGTTTGACAACAATTCTGAAGTATGATAAATTGAATTCATCAAA
>JAZULI010000088.1:0-4399 GCA_045603025.1 Bacilli bacterium | reverse complement strand
TTTTTCTTTATTTTTATTTAAATATATAAAATATCCACCAATAATAATTATGTTAATTATTAAAAGAACTATAACAATTCTTAATATTATTCTTAATATTTTCATATTAACTCCATATAAATACTAACTTACAAATATATTATTTCCAAATTTAAATTTATTATAAAAAAAATAATATTTCCCAAGTTTTCCACTTATCCACAACGCTGTGGAAAACATAACTTTACACTGTGGAAAAGATTTATTCAAATTGTGGAAAACTATGTTTTTCCCTTATTTTATGCACCTTTTATTGTGGAAAAGTCGGTGGATAACTTTGTGGATAATTATTTTTCCACTTTTTATCTTTTTTTTATCCACAAAATAGTTTAAAATATAAGTGAAAAAAGTCTTACAGGGAGGTGATGCGTTTTATGAATGTTGATTTATTATGGAATAAATTTTTAGAACGGATAAAAAATGATGTTAATTCAATGGTATATAAGACATACTTTGCCAATACCAAATTAATAACAAATGAAGATAATAAATTAATTATTTCAGTACCTAATGTAATATGCCAAAAAAGGCTAGATTCCTTTTATTATGATATTATTAATGCTATTTTACTCGAATTAACTAACCAAACTTATGAACTAAAATTTATTTTAGAAGAAGAAGTTAGTAAAATAGTAAAACCTAAACAAGAATCATTATTTGATAGTTTTCCACCAAATAATGTGGATAATCTTAATAATAAAGATGGAACTAAATATATTAGTTATAAACATCAATCTAATTTAATAAAGGAGTATACTTTTGATAATTTTATTGTAGGAAATAGTAATCGCTTAGCTCATGGTGCGGCTTTTGCGGTAGCCGAAGAACCAGGAAAACATTATAATCCTCTTGTTTTATATGGTAATAGTGGTCTTGGCAAAACTCATTTGATGCATGCCGTAGGAAATTATATTGAACAAAATTCAAATAAAAGAGTTTTATATATAACGAGTGAACAATTTGTTGATGATTTCCGCAAAATGAGTATGAATAACGATTTTAATAACGGGGAAGATTATTCAGATTATTTTAAAAATAAATATCGCAATTTAGATGTATTAATAATTGATGATATTCAATTTTTAGCAACCAAAACTAAAACGCAAGATGAATTTTTTCACACATTTAACTATTTATATCAAAATCATAAACAAATTATTGTTTCTAGTGACCGTTCACCAAATGATATTAAACAACTTGCTGATCGTTTAAAAACAAGATTTACTTGGGGAATGACCGTTAATATATATCCACCAGAATTTGAACTTCGGAAAAATATTATTTATAAAAAGATTCACGGATCTAAACTTCAAAAAGATATTCCTGATGAGGTCGTTGAATATATTGCTTCTAATACCGCTAGTGATGTTAGAGCTTTAGAAGGCGCAATAAATAGATTAGCAGCATATTCAATTATTATGGGTGGAATAGATATCACACTCCAAACAGCCGTTGAAGCTTTAAAAGATATAATAAATAAAGGAACGAGTGAAGAAACGAATATTTTAAAAATTCAAAAAGGTGTTGCAGATTATTTTCAAATATCTGTTGATGATATGAAAGGAAGAAAACGTTCCTCAAATATTGCTTTTCCAAGACAAATTGCCATGTATTTATCAAGAACACTTTTAAATGCTTCTTTTGAACAAATAGGCCTTGAATTTGGTGGAAAAGATCATACAACAGTTATGCATTCATGTGAAAAAATAAGAAATGAGATAAATAATAATAAGGAAATATATAATTCTATTGAAAAAATTAAAGAAAATATCTCATAAAAATAATTAATTGTGGATTAAGGTGAATAACTTGTGAATAAATAACATAGTTTTCCACCATAAAAAGTGGAAAAACAATTATATAAAATAAGGATTTTTAAGAGTTTTCCACTGTTTTCCACCGTGTATAATATTAATAATATATATAATAAAAAAATAATAATAAATAAAAATTAAATTAAAAGGAGAATTTATGAAAATTGTAATTAAAAAAGATATTTTATTAGATAACTTAAATAAAGTTAGTAAAGCTATATCAACAAAAAACTTAGTACCAGCTTTAGCAGGTATAAAATTTGAATTAAAAAAGGAAGGACTTACTTTAACAGCATCAGATAATGATATAACTATACAATCATTTATTCCTTATGATAGTGAAACTATGACTATTGAAGAAGAAGGTAGTATTATTATTCAAGGAAAATATATTTTAGATATTGTAAGAAAAATTCCAGATAAAACTTTAAAAATTGAAGTTTTTGATGAAATGAAAATAATTATTTATACAGAAAATAGTGAATATAATTTAAATGGAATTAATAAAAGAGAATATCCTAATATTTCTTTAGAAGAAAATAAAAATCCTATTAAATTATCCACAAAAGTGTTTAAAACTTTAATTAGTCAAACTTCATTCGCAACTTCAACTGATGAATCACGTCCACAATTAACTGGAATTAATTTAAAAATAAGTGGCTATGATTTAGAATGTAATGCAACTGATTCTTATCGTCTTGCAAGAAAATGTATTAAATTAGAAGAAGAAGTTAATAATTCTTATAATATTGTTATACCTAGTAAAAACATTGTTGAATTTACGAAAATTATTGATGATAGTGAAAAAATTGAATTACATATATTTAATAGTAAAATATTATTTAAGTGTAATAATTTATTGTTTCAAAGTCGTTTAATTAATGGTAGTTATCCTAATACAGCTAATTTATTACCTGAAGATAGTATTTTAAAAATTACGGCTAATATTAATGATTTATATAATGTAATTGATCGTGTTAGTATTTTAACTAGTGATAAAGAAAAAAATATTGTTAATTTGGAAACAATTGATAATACTTTAATTATGCGTTCTAGTAGTGTAGAAATAGGGCGTGTTGAAGAAAAAATGACGATTACTAAAAATTGTGATGAAAATATAAAAATATCTTTTAGTGCACGTTATATGATGGAAGCTTTAAAAGTATTATCAGGATTTAATGCAACAATATCATTTGTTGGAGAAGTTAATCCAATTATTATTCAAGATGAAGAGGATTTAGACTTAATTCAATTAGTTTTACCAATTCGTACTTACTAAAAAGAGCATTTTAGTTCTTTTTTTTTACAATTTTTTTATTTTTTTTAATAATGTGACAAATTTAGATAAAATTCGACAAGTTTGATAACTATTATAGCGTTTATCCACATTTATTGTGGAAAGAAGGGAGGGTTTATGGATTCTTACGAAATAAATAAGGATACTTGCGCTATTATTAGTGTTGATAAAAATATCACTAAAGTTGTGGAAAAAAATAATGAATATTATGTTAATCAAACAACATATCAAATTATGGATAATAGTTGTCAATATTATGGTAGTTCTTGTGAAGGTAGAGTAAAAGGTACAAGAATGATTTTAGGAAGTAGTTATAAAGTACCAATAATTGTGGAAGAAAGTAATGATATTATATTTTTTCCGACAGAATCACCTAGTAGTCATAGTTGTTCATGGTTATCATTAAATCAAATTGAGCGTTATGAAAATTGTGAAGGATTTACGAAAGTTACTTTTTGTAATGGTCAAAGTATTGTAGTAAAAATGTCTATTGCATCATTTGAAAATCAAATTTTAAGGGCTAATCGTTTAGAAAGTTTATTAAAAAAGAGAATAAATGGTTAGTTAGAAAAAAAATTAAGTTATAACATTTGTTAAATACTTAGTTTTTTTATTAAAAAGTTTTCCACATTCGTTGTGGATAAAATTAAAAGAAAAATTATATATTATTTTTGTCTAAATTTAGTAAAAAGGTTCAAAAAACTATTTATTTATGTTATACTATAGAAGTAGGTATGGGTATACATAATTTGTTATTTTTGCCAAAATACCGATTTTAGAGGTGTATTTTGAAAATTAAAGATATAAAATTACTTAATTTTAGAAATTACGACGATTTAAAATTAGAATTTTCTGATAATATTAATGTAATTATCGGAAATAATGGTGAAGGTAAGACAAATATTTTAGAAAGTGTTTATGTATTATCACTTACAAAATCAAATAGATATGGTATTGATAATGATTTAATTAAATTTGATAAAGATTATTTAAAAATTGAAGGGAATGTTATTGATGATGATTTATTAAGGAAATTTAGTGTTTCTATTAATAAAAATAAAAAGAATGTTTCAATAAATGGGAAAGAGATTAAAAAAATATCGGATTATATATCTAATTTTTGTGTTATTTCATTTGCTCCGATTGATTTAGAAATAATAAAAGGATCACCTTCAATTAGAAGAAATTTTTTGAATATTGAAATTAGTCAATTATATAATAACTATATTAATTATTTGAATGAATACAA
>JAZULI010000087.1:0-7010 GCA_045603025.1 Bacilli bacterium | reverse complement strand
ACAATATAATGATGATAAACAAATATTTAATATATATGAATGTAATGATGATTATAGAATGTGTAGAGTTTCACTTTCTAGTATTTATGAAGATGATACAGAAGATCACAATGTAAACATAGTGTTTAAAGATGCATATAGTGAAGAATTTAATTCTTTTTCTAAAAATGGAATCATTACCATTACTTCATCAACTAATGGTGATAAAGAAGATTTAATACGTGAATATATTAATGGAATAAATCTTCCAAATGCAAATGTTGAGATAGTAAATTGTAATGATACATCTACAGCGTGTGATGTTATAATATATCATCATGATGGTAAATCAGAAACTCATGTTGTTGAATTTAAATATGAAGAAAAATTTAGTGATGAATTTACAAAAACAATAGGTACTAAAAATTTTGTAGTAAATTCAATTAAACCGGCTAATTATGAAGAAGCAGATTTTCTTTTACAAGGAGTTTTAAATTCATTAGGTCATGATATTTATGAATATTCCATTGGAAGTTGCAGTAAAGATAATAAAATTTGTGATATTACTTTATCAATTTTAGATGAAGAAACATTAACTTATACATATGAAACACATAAAGTTAATATGACTTATAGTGAATTAGATACAAATAAAAAAGAACAAGTAGATAAAATTGTTTCATCACTTCCTAAAGATAAAACATTTGTAATTGAAGATTTAGAGGTTTTAAATTACATTGTAAATAGTGGACTTACAAGTCTTAAATTATATAATAGTGCCCAAGCATCATTTATTAATTTTTCAACTGAATTAAAAGAAACATTAGGAAATAGCAATATAACAGCGACTTTAGATGTTCGTGGTGGGGGATTGAGTATATTTATTCAAGAAAATATAGGTGCTTATGTTTTAATGTATGATGGAGTAGCATATAATTTATTCCATGGAGGCGCTGAAAAAAGAAATGTTATTTATATTCCAGATGATACAAAAGATACAACCGAAGATTATATTAAAGCCGCTCAAAAGAGAATTGATGAATATCTAGGAAAAAATAAAGTTAAAATAAGTTATGCTGGAAAATTTGATGAACTTCCTTATTCTGATCATGAAGAATTAGATTATAATTGGGAAGAAATGGATGATTTTTACGCTTTACAATATAATGATTTTGCTGCACCATATTTAATTATTAAGGATTCATCTAAAATGCAAAAAATAAGTGAACAAGTAACAAATGATGTTATGACAAATATTTCTATTTCGATGAATTCATCAACATTACCACTAGATACGATGGTTAAAGTAGAAGAATTTACAGAAGGTAGTGATGAATATAAAGAAGTAGTTAATAAATTAACTAAAAATAAATTTGATGTTGAAGATGCCTTAATTTATGATTTAAAATTATATTCATATAGTAATAAAGATTATATTAATAAATTATCTGATGGAACATTTGAAGTTAGAATTCCTGTTAAAGAAGAATTTAAAAATGATGAATTATCAGCTTATTATGTTCATGAAGATGGTAAGGTTTCTGAATATGAAGTAACTGTAAAAGATGGATATGCGACATTTGTAACGGATCATTTTAGTATTTATACATTAAGTTATAAAAATTTATTATCTAGTAATATTCCAAATAATCCTCAAACTTTAGATAGGATTACAATTTACTTTATAATTGGAATAATTTCCGTAATAGGATTAGTAGGATCAACAATTTATTTAAAAAAACAAATTTATAGATAACTTTCAAGGTATTAACCTTGAAGGTTTTTCTTTATTCTATTAGATTATCATCTTATTTTCCTTGACAAATAGCAAGTTATTCTTTACAATGTTATTAGAAGGAAAAGGTGGTATAATGAATAAAAATTTAACCAATTTAACTCCTGAAGAAATATTAAATAAAGAGTTTAAATTAGATGCTCGGGGATATCGTTGTAAAGAGGTTGATCAATATCTTGATTTAGTTATTGCTGATTATCAAGAATTTAATCGTAAAATAGTATCTCTTGAAAAGGAAAAAGAAGATCAATTAGAAGAGATTCTTAAATTAAAACAAGAAATACGTAATTTAAAAACTAGTGTTGAAATATCAAAGTCTGCTGGTCTTAATGCTGGGTATGAAGGTGTAAATAATGTTGATATTTTAAAACGTTTATCACAACTTGAAAAAATAGTATACGGAAAGGATGAATAAACACTTGGGTAAACGCTGTATTCATGTAATATAGAGGAAAGTCCATGCTCACAAAGGCTGTGATGCCTTTAACGATCGTGCTAAGGGAAAAAATAACCTTAGGTAGGTAACTAACGGCTATGAAATAATCTAAGTCTTAGATATGATTAAAGTAATTGTAAAAGTGCTATAGTGATGAAGAAACTGGAAACGGTGGAAGTGGAACATAGTAAACCCCACGAGTGAGAAACCCAAATTTTGGTAGGGGAGCTTTAACTAGGGAATCAAACTAAAGTTAAGGATCATTAGATAGATAAATGTTTACCACCTAGAAATAGGTACAGAACATGGCTTATAAAGTGTTTTTTTATTTTAAATATGAAAGAAATAGGAGAAAAATTAAGGGAAAATCGTAAAAAAAATGGTGTTAGCTTAGAAGAAGCTAGTAATGATTTAAATATTAATGTTTTAGAACTAGAGAATTTAGAAAATGGTAATTATAAGGCTTTTAAAGATGTATATGAACTAAAAAAAAGTATAAAGATTTATGCTAAATATTTAGGTTTAAATGATTTAGAAATATTAGATGATTTTAATGATTATTTATTTGAAAAAACATCAAAAATTTCTCTTTTAGATATTAAAAGAATCAAAGAAGAAGAGAAGAAAAAGATTAGTTCACCATATACGAATATAAAACCATCAAGATATAATTATGCTCCCATTGTTTTAATGATGGTTGTTTTGGTATTTATATCTTTAGTTGTATATATTGGATTATCATTTATTCGTAAAGATAAAGTAATTGATCGTGAATTATTAAATAAAGTGGAGGTTAAATATGAATTTGCCGAATAGAATAACGTTATCAAGAATATTATTAACTGTTGTAATAATTATTTTATGTGTATTTCCTTTTTATAGTATTGGAATAAATTTTCCAAAATTAAATGTATCTGGGATTATTATTGATAGTACATATTTAATTGCAGGAATTTTATTTATAATTGCTTCCGTTACTGATTTTGTTGATGGTAATATTGCTCGTAGTAGAAACTTAGTAACTGATACTGGAAAAATGCTTGATGCCATTGCCGATAAAGTATTAGTTAACTCAGTTTTGATTATCTTTGCAGCTAATGGTTTTATTCATCCAATTGTAGCGGTAGTTTATATTTTTAGAGATGAAGTTGTTAATGCTCTAAAAATGCATTCTGCTAAAAAGGGAATTGTAGTAGCAGCAAGTAATATGGGTAAAATTAAAACATTTGCCATGATGACCGGTTTATCACTTATGTTTTTCTATAATTTACCATTTGAGTTAATTGGGCTTAATATTGCGGAATTTTTAGTTTATTTTGCAACAATTATGTCTGTAGCATCTGGTATTGAATATTATTATTTAATTATGAAGAAAAATGCATAAAATACTTGTTTATTACGAAAATATATTATAAAATAACAAATAAGGAGAGAAATTATGTGGCAAGATATATTATTAGTTGTAATAGGATTAATTGTGGGTGCCGTAATTGGATTCTTCGTTTCGAAAAAAATAATGACGAAATATTTAAAACAAAATCCACCCATTAATGAAGAAATGATTAGAGCATTAATGAGCGGTATGGGAAGAACACCAACGCAAAAACAAGTTAATCAAATGATGAAAAATATGAATAAATATATGTAAATTGTATAAGAGATAATAATAGAAAATCTTATTTATAGAAAGTAATTGGTTGATGGAAAATTACATAAGACCTATTTATCTACTCTTTAGAGAACCTAATCAGTTCCGGGATGACCGTTATCAAATTAAGTTAAATAAAGGATGGTACCGTGCTTTTGCACTCCTTAAACCATTCTTTTTTTTGTTTATTTAGGAGGATTTATGTTAAAAGAATATTTTACTGATGAAGAATATGAGATTCTTAGTAAGAGTGATGATTTGCTTTTTAAAAGTTTAGAAATAGCAACAAAATTGTTTGAAGGAAAGAATGATAAGAGTGGGATTCCATACGTAGTACATTTATTAAAAGTATATTCCGGAGTGTCCGATTATAAAGAAAAATGTTGTGCCCTTTTACATGATGTGGTAGAAGATACTGATGTTACATTTGAAGATTTAAAAGAAATAGGTTTTGATGATGAAATAATTGAAATACTTTCTTATTTAACTAAGAATAAAGGGGAAGATTACGGGAAATATATTGATAGAATTATTAGTAGTGAAAATATTCATGTTTTAAATATTAAATTAGCCGATCTTAAACATAATATGGATATTACTAGAATTAAAAATCCTAATGTTAATGATTATGAAAGAATTAATAAACGTTATCTACCAGCGAGAGAAAAAATATTAAATGAATTAGAGAAAAGGAGAAAATAAAATGTTAGATATAAAATTTGTAAGAGAAAATAGTGAATTAGTTAAAGAAAATATAAAAAAGAAGTTTCAAGATAGTAAACTTCCATTAGTTGATGAAGTTATAAATCTTGATTTAGAGTATCGTACTTTAAAAACTTCATTAGATGAATTAAGAGCTAATCGTAATAAGATTTCCGATCAAATTGGTATGCTTATGCGTGAAGGTAAAAAGGAAGAAGGACTAAAGAAAAAAGAAGAAGTTCAAAAAATTAATGAAGAAATTAAAAATAATGAAGAAAAGGAAATAACTTATCAAAATCAAATTAAAGAAATAATGATGGTTATTCCAAATATTATTGATGAAAGTGTTCCTGTTGGGAAAAATGATTTAGAAAATATTGAGATTGAACGCTTCGGGGAAGCGGTTATTCCAAGTTATGAAATTCCATATCATGCAGATATTTTAGAGAGAATGAATGGTCTTGATAAAGATGCTAGTGGTCGAACTAGTGGAAATGGTTTTTATTATTTAATGGGAAATGCCGCACGTATTCATAGTGCTATGTTAAACTATGCTAGAGATTTTATGATTAATGCGGGATTTACTTATTGTATTCCACCATTTATGATTAGAAGTGATGTTGTATCAGGAGTAATGAGTTTCGCTGAAATGGAAAATATGATGTATAAAATCGAAGGTGAAGACTTGTATTTAATTGGTACTAGTGAACATTCAATGATTGGTAAATTTAAGGATCAAATTGTTAAAGAAGATACGTTACCAATTACTTTAACTAGTTATTCACCATGTTTTAGAAAAGAAGTAGGAGCTCATGGTATTGAAGAACGTGGTGTTTATCGTGTTCATCAATTTGAAAAGCAAGAAATGGTTGTTTTATGTAAACCAGAAGAGAGTATGGATTGGTATAATAAGATGTGGAAGTTATCAGTTGATTTCTTTAGAAGTCTAGAAATACCAGTTAGAACTCTTGAATGTTGTAGTGGTGATTTAGCTGATTTAAAAGTTAAATCATGTGATGTTGAAGCTTGGAGTCCTAGACAACAAAAATATTTTGAAGTAGGTAGTTGCTCTACGTTAGGTGATGCGCAAGCAAGACGTTTAGGAATTAGAACTAAAGGGGAAAATGGTACTTATTTCGTTCATACGCTTAATAATACCGTTTTAGCAACACCAAGAGGTTTAATTGCCTTTTTAGAAAACCATTATCAAGAAGATGGAACAATTACTATTCCAAAAGCCTTACAACCATATATGGGTGGAATTGAAGTTATTAAATTAAATGATAAATAAAAATAGTACTAGTAATTCGCTAGTACTTTTTATATGCTAAAATCATATGTATTAGCATTTTCTTTAAGTAATATGTAACTCCTAATTAAACTGTAAAGACCAACAAGTGATGCTAAAAATGCAAGAATAGATGAAAATACTTGAATGTTATCACTATTATCAAGATTTTTATTAACAACTGAGGTATAAATAAAATATGCACCTAAAATAACGACTACTAAACGATTAATTATCGAAATTTCTAATGATTTTTCATTATTAAATAATGGTGTTTTATTTTCTAAATTTAATTTTTCGTTATAAGCTAATAAAATTGAAACTAAAAGAGTAATTATAAATAAAGCTAAGGCTATTAGTTGACCATTAATTATTTCTAATTTAATATCATTTACATCTTTCATAGTTAATTATATTGATTATTAGTCAGAAAATGTCTAAAAATAATGATTATATCTTAGTAACTATATATCGTATAATGTGAACTAAAACCTTGGAAATATTATTTTAATGAGACAATATTATTGGTGGTAGTATGGCAGTAAGACTTAAATTTATTCGGGAAAAGAGGGATTTAACACAACAAAAGGTAGCAGAGATTTTGGGAATTAGTAAGACTAATTATAATTATTTTGAAAATGAAGAGCGATTTATACCATTAAAACATTTGAATAATTATTGTAATGAATTTAATGTTAGTATGGATTATATTTATCATTTAACGAATGTTAATGTAACTAACAAAAACGAATTTATTCTCGATCGAGAGTTAATTGGTAAAAGAATTCGGGAAATAAGAATAAGTAAAGGTTTAACTCAAAAGCAATTAGCTAATCTTTTAAATACTTCACAATCTACTATAAGTTCATATGAAAAAGGTAATACGATGATTTTAACATCATTTTTATATGAATTATCGAAACGTCTTCATGTCAGTATGGACTATATTACTGGAAGAAGTAATGTTAATCGATTTTTAAATAAATAATATTATCTAATTTAATACTGATTTTTCAGTATTTTTTTTATAAATAGATAAAATAATTGAATAACTTTATTATTTATGTTAAAATTTGTTGTTGGATTAATATAATAAAGTGAGTTGATGTTATGAAAATTGGTATATTTGATTCTGGTGTTGGTGGTTTAAATGTTTTAAAAG
>JAZULI010000086.1:0-4503 GCA_045603025.1 Bacilli bacterium | reverse complement strand
GGTTAAATAATTATTCTCGTCTAAAAGATAAATATTTAACAAATCATTTTTATATTCTACTTTCGTATTAGGAATTACTTCATTATTGGAAAAAGTTGTAATAATTAAAAGAATAAAGAAAATAAAAGTTGTATAGCATATTTTTCGAATAACTTTTTTTCTTAACATAAATATTTCCTCATATAAATATATGAAAAAACGTACTTAATTAGTACGCTTAGAGTTTAAATATTAAAAATCTATTTCATTTAATTTTATTAATTCAACAACAGCACTTGCTCTTCCTTTAACTCCTAATTTTTGCATGGTATTAGAAATATGATTACGAACAGTTTTTTCACTAATATTTAATATATCAGCGATTTCTTTGGTCGTTTTATTTTTAATTAATAAATTAAATATTTCTCTTTCTCTTTCAGTTAATATAAATTTACTCATAATTACTCCTATACTCCATAGTAGTATATGAATAAAATATTATTTTGGTTATTTTAAAATTATACTTTAAAACTTACTGAAATATACATTTGACTATCAAATTCCTCCTGGGCCGTTTTCATTATCTTAACCGCTAAATTACTATCATGTTTACTATTTTCTACAACTATTTCCACAACATCATCTTCTATTTTAACAAAACTATTTAAATTATATTCATCTTTTATTTTTTTCTTAATTATTTCTTCTACACTTTCTATTTTATTAAGATATTTAAGTTCCTCATAAACTAAATTCTTTTCTTCAACCGTTAAATCTTTATTAACTAATTTCTGATTTAATTCATTAGTTAACGTAAGTCGTTCATCTTCTTTAATCGCTTGCATTGTTTCAATTGTTGATGCTTCATTTACGGATACATTAACCGAATCATTATTTGTATCTTTATTAACTATTTCATTATTAACATTCTCTTTGTTAACTTCTTCATTATTAACATAATTACCATTTGTTGATATTAATAATTCATTTGGCATTGTTATATAATATACACTTAATACTAAAATTAGACTTGTTAAAGTTAAAAACCATAATCCTTGTCTATTAATCATAAAATCACCCTAATAAATAGTATTTGTTTCATTAAGAAATATTCCAAATTTACATAAATTATAATTAATGATATAATCTAATTAACAGGAGGACTTATGAAATTAGAAGAAAGAATTAATAAAGTACTTGATGATTTAAGACCATTTTTAATAAATGATGGTGGTAATTTAGAATTTGTTAAGTATGAAGAAGGTGTTGTTTATATTAAATTTATTGGATCATGTGCAACTTGTCCAATGAGACAAATGACTTTAAATGAAGGTATAAAAGAAGCATTAGTTAACGAAATAGATGAAGTTATCGATGTAAAACTCGTATAATTCCATCTTTTTATTTAGCTACTTTTATGATAAAATGATTATGGTGATAAAATGAATTTAAAAAATATAGCAAAATTTATAGGAATCTTTTTTTTATACTTTATTAGTGATTTAATTTATTTAATTCCATTAATGATTTTTAAGGTTGATTTAAATAGTCTTAGTACTACTATACAAATGATTTTAATGATTAGTGCTGATTTATTTGTTTCAATAATTCTCTTTATTATTTATCGAAAATATTTAATTGAAAAATGGCATGATTTTAAAAAGAGTTTTAATGAATATTTTGAAATAGGTCTTAAATATTGGTTAATGGGATTATTTTTTATGTTTATAACAAATTCCTTATTAGCAACATTTAGTCCTGTTAAAGAAGCAATTAATGAAAATGCTGTTCAAAATTTAATCAAAACCTCACCTATTTTAGCAATGATGTTAACAACCATTTTTGCCCCAATTAATGAAGAGATAATTTTCAGAAAAACTATCCAAGATTGTTTTAAAAATAAATGGGTTTTTATTGTTATTAGTGGCTTAATATTTGGTTATTTACATGTTACAAGTAGTGAAACATTATTTGATTTTCTATATATTATTCCTTATGGAAGTTTAGGAGCTTTTTTCGCTTATATTCTTTCAAAAACTAATAATATTTATACAACAATCCTAATGCATATGATTCATAATGGTTTTTTAACCTTAATTTCAATTATTTTATAGGTGATATATGGTTACAAGAGAAGAAAAGAATAAAAAGATAAGAAAAAAAATTAATCATGAAAAAAATGCTAATTTACGAAAGAATACTATAAAAATAGTCTTATTACTAGGAATAATGTTTGTTTTAATATTTTTAAATCTTCGTTATTTTGGAACAAGTTTTATTAAAACAAAAGAATATCTTATTAAAGATAATTTAATTCCAACTTCTTTCCACGGTATTAAAATTGTTCATTTTTCTGATTTACTTTATGGAAGTACGATTTTTGAAGATGAGCTTGATTATTTAGATAAAGAATTTCAAAAAATAAAACCAGATATGGTTATTTTTACAGGGGATATTATTGATAATAATTATAATCTTTCAAAAGATGAATTAACAAGATTAAAAGAATTTTTCAAAAAAATACCTTATACTATTGGAAAATATACCGTTAAAGGGGATTATGATTTAACAACTTTTGATTTAATTATGAACGAGGCAGATTTTACTATTTTAGATAATGAATATAAATTAGTATATTATGAAGAAAATACTCCTATTGCATTAATAGGATTTAATAGTAATAATATAAATTTAGAAAAAATTAATAATCAAGAAATTAATGATCTATATAAAATTAGTTTAATTCATAACTATGACTACTATAGTAGAGATTTTCAAAGTAATTTAGTCCTAGCAGGCCATAATCTTAAAGGAGAAATTTATCTGCCATATGCTAAAGGACTTCTAGGCAATAATGAGTATAATGATAGTTATTATGAAATAGATAATAGTAAAGTGTATATTTCAAATGGTCTTGGTTCCATTCATAAACTTAGAATGTTTAATCATCCTAGTATTAATGTTTACCGGTTAATGAATTATTAAAACATCTTCGGATGTTTTTTTATTTTACAATAAGTTTAGTTTTTGATAAAATTTAATTGGTGATAATTATGCGAATTGGAATTGATATTGATGATACAATGACTTTTATTAAAGATGATTTAGAAAAAGCTGCTATTTTATATGATAAATCCTTAGGTAATAGTGGTAAATTCTTAAAAGATGATTATTATGTAGGTCAAAGATTTAATTGGAATAAAGATGAATATCACTATTTTATGGGAACAGTTAGAAAAGAAGTTGTATGTAATGCTAAATTAAGAGATGGCCTTATTGAATGTTTAACTGAGTTAATAAACAATAAAATTGAAATCATTATTATAACAGCAAGAAGTAATTTTTATTATGATAACCCTTTAGATATGACAGTTAATTGGTTAAAAAAAGAACATATTCCCTATTCTAAATTAATTATTAATGCAAGAAATAAAGCAAAAGTATGCAAAGAAGAAAATATAGATATTTTTTTAGATGATGATATCAATTATTGTCTAGAAGTTAATGAATTAGGAATAAAAACATATATTATGGATAATGGTGATAATTACTTAGAAAATAATGAAATAGAACGAATTAAAGACTTCAATGAGTTTTCTAAAAGTGTAAAAAATTATATACAAACAAGAAAATAATATGTTATAATATTTTCAGTTGCTTGTGTGGCGGAATTGGTAGACGCGCACGACTCAAAATCGTGTATTCTTTGAATGTAAGGGTTCGAGTCCCTTGACAAGCACCATAATGAAAACTAAGACTTTTGTAAGTCTTTTTTTTATATTCAAAAATACTTTTATTAATTGAATATTAATTACTATCATGATATAATTTTCTTATAAAATATGGAGGATTTATGAAATATATTGGCGTAAATCATGCTAATGGTTTAATGTTTGGTGGAGTTAATTCATCATTTGATAAACCTTTTAATAATGAAAAAGTATTAATTGGAAATGGTATTGGTGATATCGTTCCTTGTGTTATCGGAGATATAAAAGATACCTATGAAATGTTAAAGGATGAATTATACATTATTAAACCTAATAATTTTTATGAATTATGCGAATGTGTTTTTAATGTTGTTCAAAAATATTTCGGTAACTATGATAATATTGCTAATAGAATGGATTTTTATCCTGATTTAGATGAAATTGATATGGGAAAAGAAATAGGAAAAGTTTCTAATTTAAAAGGTATGAATAGTGCTATGTGTATTGAACGCGCTATGTTATCCCAAAATTTATTAACATCTCTTGGAATTAAATCATTATTTAAAGCATCCGGTATAAAAAAAGATAATAATGAAGAAGCCCATGCCTATAACCTAGTTACTTATAATGGTAAAAATTATATTTTCGATGCCACAATCCCTACTTTAACCAATGAAAAAATTAATCCACTAATTTGTGAAATACCAGATGAAGTTTTTAATATGATATCTAATCCTAGTTCTAATATTGGATACTCTGTTTCTGTAAGTCATTTTAATCCATTAAGAAATAATAATATTGATATTATATATGA
>JAZULI010000085.1:0-1503 GCA_045603025.1 Bacilli bacterium | reverse complement strand
AATATGAATATTAAATCTTTTAATATTATTTTTTATTCCTAAATTAATTTGTCTAATTGCTTCATTTAAATATGCTATTCTTAAATTATCATTAAGATCTGCTATATTGAGTTCTTCTGAAATATGCATTGTAAATTCAATATCATATTTTTTTAAGTTAGCGTTTTCAATATCGGCACAATATGGTAAATCCATATTTAGTTCGATAAATTTTAAATTATTATTTTTAGCAAATTTAACATTTTGTTCAATTGAATCAAATTCTACCAAAGATGGCATTCCATATATCATAAAATCACCACTTTAATTATATCAAAAAAAATAATAAAAAAATAGAAAAAATAATAAATTTTTAGACTGTTAACAAAATATAATTTGTAACAGTCTAAATTGAATTTAATCACTATATAATGATGTTTTTTATGCTGCAGGTCCAGTAGGTCCTTGTGGAATAGTTAAATTAAGAACAAAATTAGGTGAAGTACCTGTTATGGTAGCAGCTGCTTCAGTTCCGGGATCACCTGTTGTAACCGTTCCTATTGTAATTGTAGGAGTTGCTGCATCAGCACCGGTAGGTCCAGTAGGTCCGATATCTCCAGTAGGTCCAGTAGGTCCAGTAGGTCCGATATCCCCAGTAGGTCCAGTAGGTCCAATATCTCCAGTAGGTCCAGTAGGTCCAATATCCCCGGTAGGTCCAGTAGGTCCAATATCCCCAGTAGGTCCAGTAGGTCCGATATCTCCAGTAGGTCCAATATCTCCAGTAGGTCCAGTAGGTCCAGTAGGTCCGATATCCCCAGTAGGTCCAGTAGGTCCGATATCTCCAGTAGGTCCGATATCTCCGGTAGGTCCAGTAGGTCCGATATCTCCGGTAGGTCCAGTAGGTCCAATAATTCCACCAGTAGCCCCAGTAGGTCCAGTGACTACAAAATATATAGGTTGACAAAATGGTCTTCTTCTTTGATTATCATCATTGCTATCATTACGATTAAAGTTATTGAATAGATTATTCATAATTACCTCCTTTCAGTTTATTTTATGGAATTTTAGTTTTTGTAAATATAATTATTGCCTATAAAATTTTTAAAATAATTAATTTCGACAATTAATATATATGAATAAATATATCATTTAATTGGTGATAATATGAGATTATGGCATCAATATTTAATACCATATTTACCTAATAAGCAATTGTTAGGACAACACAGGGAATTGTGTGCATTAAGAGGTTTAGGATTTGGAAAAAAGCATCGGATTGTCGATTATGTTTTTGAATATCCATATTATTTTTTATACAAATTTCATGTATTAGTAATAAATGAAATGGAAAAAAGGAATTTTAATGTTAATCAATTATGGAAAGATTCTAAATATCGTGGGAGAAATATTGGTTATGATAATTCGAAGTTTACTAAGAAATATTTAACTAATTCAATTATTTATAAAGAACATAATTATGATTATTTAGAAGAATGTTTATTTAATTTAAATAAAAAAGGTATT
>JAZULI010000084.1:0-2233 GCA_045603025.1 Bacilli bacterium | reverse complement strand
TTTTCATTATAACCATCAATAAAAAAATAAATTCTGATAGTTTGCTTGAAAAATATAGAGAGTTACTTAATAATGCAATAAAATTCTCTAAAAATAATGATAGTGTTATTGTTGGAACTTGTGCTATTATAAGAAACAATAAGGAAGTTTATTTCTTGATTGATGGTTATAATGAAAAATTTAGATCTATTCACTCTTCACATATTTTAAAATGGGCTTTAATTAAAAAATATTCTTTATTAGGATATAAAATATTTAACTTAGGAGAAATACATAGTGATTTTTTAAATAAAAATAATAAATATCATGGGCAATATATGTATAAAGTTGGCTTTGGTGGTACAATTGTTGAATATTCACCTAATTTATTACTTGTTGTTAATAAACCTTTATATGCTGCATATTCTAATTTTAATAGATTTATTAAAAAGAAGAAAAATTATGAAGTGAACCCCAAATAGTTCACAATAATAAAAGAAGATATGAAGAGAAAAAGCAAGAGCGAATGAAATGAGTTCATTTTAACTCTTGCTTTTTTGATGAATACATTATAATTATTTAGTAAACAAAGTTTATCTTTGTTTGTTATTTTTTGACTTTAATCTAGTTGTGTTGTAAAATATAATCCAATCTTCAACAAGTGCTTGGTATTCTTGTATTGAAGATATTTCATTATTATACAAAGTTTCTTTCTTTAATATTCCATGAAAAGATTCCATTGGTGAGTCATCAATTGGCGTTCCCTTTCTGGACATTGATATCTGAATATTATTAGAACGGCAAATAGCTTTGTACTCATAAGATGTATACTGAAATCCTTGATCAGAATGTAAGATTAAACCAGATACATCTTTTCTTTTTGCAATGGCCTCATTTAAAGTGTTTAATACAATGTTTAAATCATTGAATTTAGATATTTGATAAGCAACAACTTTTCTATCATATAAATCTAATATAGTTGATAAATATAATCTTTTATCTTTATGTATTAAATAAGTTATATCTGTGGTCCATTTTTGATTAGGTTTTATTGCTTTAAAATTTCTTTTTAATAAATTAGGCATTACATTCGATTCAATTCTTATATATTTTGTTTTGTTTAGTGTTTTATGATATTTAGGCATCAAATGATATTTATTCATTATTCTTTGCACTTTCTTATGATTAAATATTACACCATATTTAATTTTTAAGCCTTCAGTTATCCTACGATAGCCATATGTACATTTAGAATCATCAAATATTTCTTTTATAATTAAATAATCATAATAGTCTTTATCTTCAGCATTCCTATATTTATAATAAGTTCTTTTACTTATTTCTAAAACAGCACACATGTTCGAAAGTTTGTATTGATTAATATATAAATTAATAAATGTTATTTTCTCTCTCGTTGTGCCTTTAGGAAGGCTTGGTATTTTTTTAATATCTCATATCTTTCTTTATAATCAATCTTTTCTTCTTTGGTTCTACCTCTAGCATGATTTAAATCGTTTATTTGATTACCTTGTTTTCTATCTTTTACTATCCAGTGATAAACAGTATCATCACTCAGTCCATATTTTTCAGCAACACGTTTATATCCTCCTGACTGACCGGATTTGTATTCATCTACAATTTTTTGTTTAAATTCTGTGCTATAATGTTTCCCCATAAAAATAACACCTCACTTTCTTGAGATGTTATTTTATATTAAATCTTCTTTTTAATAAAGTGCCAATTAAGGGTTCACTTCAATTAATTTCTTCTTTTTCTATTATTCAAAATATCCGTTTCCTATAAATTCTCTTAGTATTGATAGCGTTGGAACGTCTTCACTAGGTAATGGTAATATTAGATTAAATAGTCTAATTAATCTTCTAGCAGTTGAATATACAGGTTCATCTTCTTTAACTTTATATAATAATGGTTCAGCATATACTTTTAAAACTGCTAATTCATATGCTAGAAATGTATTGAAGATTACATCCGCATTATCTTGATATGGGAAGACATATTTTTCTTCTCCATTTCTAACTTCACCCCAGTTTTCTAGTGTTTTTGATGGTGAATATCCTCTTGTTCTAGCATCTCTTACCATCCTTCTAATTAATCTTATATCTGTAAGATTGATTCGGTTATCATTATCTATATTTAGATATACTAGTGGAGAAACATATATTTTAAATTTTTTCTTTCTTGGTATTTCTTTTAATAATTCTTCTGATAGTGCATGTAATCCTTCAATTACTAA
>JAZULI010000083.1:0-3766 GCA_045603025.1 Bacilli bacterium | reverse complement strand
ACTAATGAACATAATATTGAAGATGTTATTAAATTTATCTATAATAATACACTATGTAGTGAAATAAATAATATTAATAAAGGAGAATTATGAATATAGAAAATATAAATATTAAATTATTAAATGAAAAAGCGGTTGTTCCTACATATGGTTCAACATATTCAGCAGGTGCGGATTTATATGCTTGTCTTAATGAAAAAATAGAAATCAAGCCTGGTGAAACTAGTTTTATTGGAACCGGTATTAGTTTTGAAATACCAGTTGGTTTTGTTGGACTAGTATACGCTAGAAGTTCATTAGGTTGTAAAAAAGGCTTAGCACCTAGCAATAAAGTTGGAGTAATTGACTCTGATTATCGAGGAGAGTTAATAATTGCCCTTCATAATCATTCAAATGAAACTCATGAAATTAATCCTAATGATCGAATCGCTCAAATAGTTTTTACACCATATTTAAAAGGAAATTTTTGTGTTTGTAATGAATTAGATGAAACTAAACGAGGAACTGGCGGATTTGGTTCTACTGATAAATAATTTTATCCACAATATTGTGGATATTTTTTTTATCTAACATAAACTATATCGAGGTGAATTATGAATAAAGAATTACTCGGGGTAGTAATTGATCCTTCACATGGAGGAGCCGATTTAGGAATTACATCAAATGGCATTAATGAAAAAGATGTAGTTTTAGAGATTTCAAATTATATTCGTAAACGTTTAGATGACTTAGGAATTGATACAATTATGACACGAAATGATGATATAACATTATCGCCTAACGAAAGAATTAACCGCGTAAAAAATACCTTTGGCGACCGGGATGGGATATTAATTATTTCTAATGGACTTAATGAACCAAATGAAAACAGCACCAATATTATATATTCTGTTAATGAAACTGATTTTGATTTAATAAACAATATCAAAAATCAATTAGAATTTGAAGGATTAGATCCAGTTATAACAACTACCGAAACCCTTCCAAGCGATAATACAAAAGACGCTAACATCTTACAAAGAGAATTAGAAAATGCCCATGTTGTGGCAATTGATTATGGAAATATTATAACAGGAAATGACTTTGAAAAAATTACTGAAGATTTATTTAATTATGCCGAGGGAGTAGTAAGAGCAATTGCCATTAATTACGGAATTGCCTATGAAGAACCAACAGATATAAAAAATAAAACCCATGTTGTTACTAAAGGAGAATCATTATATAGTATTGCCCAAGATTTTAATACAACAATTGGCGCAATTAAAGCTTTAAACAACCTAAAAAGCAATATTTTATCAATTGGGCAAATATTAAAATTACCTAATTATGTTAATTTAACAGAACAAGCTAAAGATATTTTAATTTATACTGTCCAAAAAGGTGATACATTATACTCTATTGCTAAAAAATATGGTCTTACTGCCAATGATTTAATAGAATATAATCAATTATTTAATACTGTTTTAACAATTGGTGAACAATTAATAATCCCTATTTTCGATGATAACAATAGTAGCGATAATAACAGTAATACTATAACTTATATTGTAAATAGTGGTGATACTCTATATTCAATTGCCAAAAGATATAACATTAATGTAAATGAATTAATGGAATACAACAATCTAGATAGTAATATGATAAGTATTGGTCAACAATTATCAATTCCTAAAACGGAAGAATTTATTACCTATTTTGTAAGAACAGGAGATACTCTTAGTAGTATTGCTAAAAGATTTAATACAACAATTGATAAACTAATGCGGATAAATAATTTAAATACTACTGATGTAACTATTGGACAATTATTAATTATTGATAAAAAAAATGCCTAAAAAGCATTTTTATTCATTATTTTTAGTTAATGTTATAGTAGTAGTTTTATAAACACCATCACGATAATAAGTTAATTCAACATTATCTCCTATATTATATTTATATAAATAATATTTTAAATATGCTAAATTATTCACTTTTTCATCGCCTATTTTTGTAATAACATCACCTTTTTTCAAATTAGATTTACTAGCACCAGTTCCTTTACTTATCTCAACGACAACAACACCATCTTCTATTTCAGTATCAATTTCAATCTGATAATCATTTTTTAATGCCACTGATTGATCTAAATTCATCATACTAATTCCTAATAAAGGTCGATCAATTGATTTACCATTTTCTAAAACATCAATATGTCCCATAGCATCTTCAATGGGAATAGCAAATCCCATACCTTCAACAGCATTTTCAACCAATTTGAGTGAAACAACACCTATTACTTCACCATTTGCATTTACTAAAGGACCACCACTATTACCAGGATTAACCGCAGTATTTGTTTGAATAACTTCCATTACCCAATCATCAACTCCACCAGTAATTGAAACTTCAACGAAACGATTTAACCCAGAAATAATACCATTAGTAACGGTTCCACGATAATTATAACCAAGCGGAGATCCGATTGAAAATACTGTATCGCCTAAACGACTTTGATTACTTCTGCCAATTTTAGCAACTAATTTAACATATTTCTTCTCAACCCTTAAAACAGCTAAATCTAAATACTTATCACTTCCAAGTAATTCTGCATCTATTTCTTTATCATCAGAAAAATATAAACTCCATTTATCTCCCTTTTCAACTACATGATGATTAGTCATAATATAACCATATTTATCATCAACTTTATATACAAAACCAGAACCAGTGTTTGAAACCTTATCCTTTTTATAATTATTAACCATTACCACTGCATCATATATCTTTTCAATAGAATCTGTTAAATTAGTGTTATTTATTTCTACTTCCTTATTACTATTATTTAATTTATCAACAATAACACTATTAGATATAATACTTTCAGGAATAGAATAACTTTGATTATTACTAAAATAATACATTGTTAAGCCACCACAAATAAAGGCAACAAAGATAATAAGGCCATAACTAAACTTATCTTTCATTAAAACACCTTCTTATCAATATTAACAATATCTAACCAATTTGAAGGAAAACCCATTCGATCTAATACTTTTTCAATAGAAATAGATTTTATATTATATTCTAAATTTTGAAATATTTTTTCTATTTCTAAGGCCATATCTTTAACTTCATTATCTTTAAGCATTTGTTTAATAATTATCATTAAAGCAAATAAATCATTCTTTCCATAAATATATTCATCATTCATAATATCAATTTTAAGTAAACGATGATATTTAGTATCATCGATTTGTCTTTGAGTCTTATTTTCAAAAACAATATCTTCATGGGCACATAAATTACGATAATTAGAAAGAATTACTAAATAATTACTAAAAGTGTCTGGATCTAAATGATATATATCAGCGATATTAATTTGATCTTCCTTTTTTAAAATAGAATAAAGTTCCCCAACAATACCAAATGAAAGTACTTTAACTAAAACCCATAAAGGAATATAACCATAATTAGTAACATAATGGGAAGTAGCTGAATGCTGAGCTGCATTATTATTAATTTGTCTTTTCATCTTTTTAATAATATCATTAACTTGTTTAATTTTCTCAGGATTAGTTGTAAAACTTTTAGGATGCAAATATTCTTTTTCACGATATCCATATTTTAAAGACATTGTATAACTTAAAATTGATTTAACATTATTTTCAATAATTAAAATATTTTTAAAAATTATATTTCGAAAACTACGATCAAATAAAAATAAACTATAAAGTTCTTCAAATGTAGTACCATCAATATATTTTTTAGTATTAGCACTTTTCAT
>JAZULI010000082.1:0-1911 GCA_045603025.1 Bacilli bacterium | reverse complement strand
TAATTATGCTAATGAAGAGATTAAAGAAAAAGTATTGTTTGAAAGTAAATTATTACCATTTAGTTTTAATTATGATACTTTTTATGAAATAGAAGAAAATATTGATATTTTAACTGATGATAAAGTTTGGGATATTGCATTCAATATAGCAAGAGAAAAATTATTAAATACTTTAAAACCTGATAGTAAGATTATCTCACAAAAAAAATTGAAATTAAGAATAAAAGATAGTACAATAGAAATAGATGTTTTTATAAAAGCATATGAAAATATTACTGATTATCGAAATATTATTGTAAAAGAGATAGAATACGTGATTTTATGCAGGAATTAACCAATAATTTTAAAAATATTATGGGTAATACCTTACCAATAATTATTTTAGTTTCCGTTTTAGCAATTTCTTTAAGAGTATACATTTTAAAGAAAAATAATAAGAAAATTCATTTTTCAAAAGAAATTCCTAATTTGTTTTTTATGATTTATATTTTATGTTTATTTCAAATTGTAACAAGTCAGGATGTATCTGGTGTTCATGGAATTAATACTGAAATATTTGAAGAGCTAACAAGATATGAAATTGGAACAAAATTATTTTATCGTAATGTTATTGGCAATATTGTTTTATTTATGCCATTTACCTTTTTTATAGCGCATATCTTTAAGGTAAATAGCCGAATTATTTTATATTTATTTACATTATTGATTTCATTAACAATTGAAACAGCACAACTTTATATAGGAAGAGCCTTTGATGTTGATGATATTATTTTAAATGTAGTTGGTGGTATTATTGGTTATGGAATTTATAATTTAGTTACTAAAGTTATTTTTAAAAACATAAATAAAGAAAAGAAAGATATAATTATAGCCTTTTTATTAGTCATAATTGTGTTAGGAATATTTGTAATTATATTTTAATGGTGAAGTATGGAAATAGGAATATTTAATGAAACAGATAAAGATTTAGAAAAAGAAATGGAATTAATAAAAAAAGTTTTACTACATGGGTTAGAGAAATTAAAACTTGATAAAGTAGAATTTAATGTAATTATTGTGGATAATGATTATATTCATAAACTTAATAAGGAATATCGTCATATTGATCGAGAAACAGATGTTATAACTTTTGCTTTAGAAGATGATAAAACTTTTAATCCTAAAGAACGTGTATTAGGAGATATTTATATTTCTATTGATAAAGCGATTAGTCAAAGTATTGAATATGGTCATTCAAAAGAAAGAGAATTATCTTTTTTAGCTGTTCATGGTCTTTTGCATTTATTAGGATATGATCATATGGAAAAAGAAGATGAAATAGTTATGTTTTCACTACAAGAGGAGATTTTAAATGAAATGGGTATCAAAAAATAAGAAAAAGAAATATTCTTTAAAAAGATTAATTAATAGTTTTGGATATGCCATAAAAGGAATAATTACGGTTTATAAAACAGAACAAAATATTGTTATTCATACTATTGTTGCAATCTTAGTTATTGGATTAGGTATTTTTCTTAAACTTGAACCATTAGAATTATGTATTTTGATTCTTGTTATTGGTTTAGTTATAGCCTTTGAAATTATTAATACGGCAATAGAATATACAATTGATTTAACAATGCCTAATATTCACCCGATTGCCAAAATGGCGAAAGATGCTGCAAGTGGTGCTGTATTTGTTATGGCAATTACCGCAATTATTATTGGGTTAATTATTTTTCTTCCAAAAATAATAGCTTTAATTTAAAGGTGTAAAATTGTGTAAAATGTTTAACTCTTAAATTTTAATAATTTAGATAAAATATTTTATAAAATAGAAAAACTAATAAATTAATTTTATGAATTCAAATTATTAAAAAAAGAATATTTGTGTTTTAAAGGATTGACGTCAATTTGCGTTAATCCTTTTTT
>JAZULI010000081.1:0-7998 GCA_045603025.1 Bacilli bacterium | reverse complement strand
ATTTACTTATTTTATTTTAACTTTAGCACGTTCAATATTTTTAATAATTCTATAGGTATCCTCTAATATCATTAACTCTTCATTAGTTGGAATTACATAAACATTAGTATTTGAACCCTTAGCACTAATTATACCTTTAGTTCTTGTTTTAAAACCTGCAATTTGTTCATTGGCTTCTTCATCAAGAATTATTCCGGTTGCTCCTTTTATTTTTTCAATAACGTCCTTTCTAAATGAAGCAGAATTCTCACCAATTCCGGCTGTAAAAACAATACCATCAACATTACCATCAAGTGAAAAATAATAATCAGAAATAAATTCAACTACTTTTTTCACGAACATTTTTATCGCTAATTGGGCTTTTTTATCTCCATTATTAGCCGCTTCTTCGATATCACGGAAATCATTTTTACCAGCAATTCCGTATAATCCACTTTTTTCATTTAATTCAGCATTAATTTCAGCAACTTTTTTACCAGTACATCTTTTAATATATTCAATAATTGAAGGATCTACTGAACCTGAACGAGTTCCCATCATTAGACCATCTAATGGCGTAAGACCCATAGAAGTATCAATACATTTTCCGTTTTTAATAGCAGCAATACTTGCACCACTACCAATATGGCATATTATTAAATTAACATCATCTTTAAGTAAAATTTCTTTCATAAATTCTGTAATATATTGATGACTCTTACCATGGAATCCATAACGACGAACACCATATTTTTCATACCATTCATATGGAACAGAATACATATAACTTTCTTCTGGCATTGTTTGATGGAATGCCGTATCAAAAGCTGCTACATGTGGTATTTCTGGAAATAAATTCATCATACAATTTATTACTGCAATAGCACCTGGCATATGAAGTGGACCAAACGGAATTAACATTTGTAAGTTATCAAGAACATCCTGATCAATTACAACTGATTCCGGATAAATTGTTGCTCCATGTAATACACGATGACCTACACCCCTAATTTCATTTAAATTTGTTATTATCCCTTCGTTTAAAAGTGTTGTTAAAATAACATTAACGGCATCAACGTGATTTTTTAATTCACCACTTCCAGTAATTTTCTTTCCATTATATTTTATTGTCCAACAACAACCTTCTTTACCAATACGTTCAATTGTACCATCACTTAAAACAGTTTTAGTTGGCATTTCAAATAATTTAAATTTTACCGAACTACTTCCGGCATTAATAACCAAATATTTTTCACTCATAATCTATTATCCCCTTTTTTTATGAGCATATAATATCACATTTTTTCAAAAAAGTCAAGAAAAACATTTACACTTATTGACAAAGTTTTCTTGACAAAAAAAGGAAGAGTTATCTCTTCCCAATCTATATTAAACGCCATGACGCTTAATATATATTATGATAAAAGTAATAATTTAGTGATTTTTTTAATAAATTTCGCAAAATATTTCATCATCATTTATATTTTTTTGTATTAGAAATTACACTTTTTTTCTTTATTTAGAACTACATTATAACCTATTTTTTATATTTTTTAACTATAAAGATAACATCCTATTTTTAATAATGTACTATTTATAATTACTATATTGAATGACTTTATTATAATAATTTAATTTAAACATAAAAAATCTCATTTCTCTTTATCCAAGAAACAAGATTTATATCAATCTAATTATTTCTATTTTTGCAACATATTTAACAAGTTAATCTTAAACATATCCTTTTCTGGATTCTTTTTAGAAATCATTACCCCTTTATATGCTGTTAACTCAGCACGATGACCTTCTTCAAGAATACCTTCAGGTGTTATATTAGTTAAAAGAATAATATTCTTATCACTATATACAGTATAATGAAGAGTAATTTCACCATGAACTTTTACAAACATATCATCAGTAGGTAAAACTAATTCATATTCTTTAGTATTATTTTCTTCTTTTACTAATTTACCTAAAAAATTACCATTACGAAGTTCAGGATAATAATCAAAAGTTAATTTCTTATAAGCAAGCATGTTATACTTTCTTACAGATCTTTCTTTTTTTCTAAAATCATTCTCATTTTGATATTCAAAAATATATCCTTGTTTCATTCAAAACCACCCCTAGTTTCAATATGGATCCACTCTATCCATTTCGTATTTAGATTATAGCATAACACAATAAAAATGTCAAGCATTTTATTTTATGCTCAACATTTTCAAAGAAAAAGACATTTTACTTAACACTAATATCCTATCCTTAAAATGTCAAAAGTTGCATATTGACAACCAAATGTCAAAGTATCACGCTCACTTTCATATAATAAATCAAAATAGGAACGTTTACTAAAACCAATAGCACTACCACGGTCAAGAACAATTGCAATAACCCCATTTGGATATTTTTTTAAACCATTAATTCTAACAATTGTTCCAAAAGGAAGTGTTCTATCGGCGGCTAAAATACGAATATTTCCAAACTCTTTATCATTATAGAAAATATTTCCATTTAACACATTATAACCACTAGAAGTAATTCCAATACAACCAACACAATCAGGTCCATAAGCCGTCATTGGCCCATAATAAGACTTAATAACCGGAACATCTAAATCATTTCCGGTATAAGGTCCTTTTTTAGTTTCAACAATTCGAAAAGATTCAAGTACCTCACTACCAACATAATTATATTTAACTAATACATCATTCTCAACTACATTAATTAATGGCATAAATAACATAATTAATGATACAATAAATTTTATTCTCATAATCCCACCGGTTAAATATACTAACACAAGATAACATCAAAAACAACTGACAAAAAATGGTAAATTATTTCTAAATTACCAAAACTGATATAATTTTTCATAACATCACCAGGTAAATGTATTAGTATTATAAAATATATATTGCAAATTAAAATGTAAAGAAAAAAGATGAATAAATCATCTTAACGATTTTTAACAAATTTATTAAATTTATCAATTACATTATCTGATAAATCCGTTTTACTTAATTTATCAATTAAGTCTTTCTGTTCACGATTTAGTTTTTTTGGCGTTATTACTTTAAAAATAATGTACATATCTCCAGTATGCGAATTAGTATCATTTTTAACACCTTTTCCCTTAATACGTTGTTTATCAAGAGTACTAGTTCCTGCTGGTACTGTTAATGTTATTGTTCCACTTGTCGTAGGAATATCTTTTTTACATCCTAATATCGCTTCCGTTAATGTAAGTGGAACCTCTAAATAAATATCATCTTCTTCTCTTTTGAAATATTCATGTTCTTTAACATAAAATTCTAAATATAAGTCTCCATTTGGTCCACCATTAATACCACTTCCACCTTTGCCACTTAAGCGAAGACGCATACCATTGTCAATGCCACTTGGTACTTTAACCGTAATCGTTTTACTTTGTCTAATTTGGCCATTTCCATGACATCTATTACACTTTCTTTTAAATGTTTTACCTTCGCCATGACAATCAGTACAAGTAGTTTTAGATAAAAAGGCCCCAAACATTGTTCTTTGTTCTTTGGTTATTGTTCCACTACCATGACAAGTTGGGCAAGTTTCTTCATCAAAACCACCTTTTCCGTGACATTCGCTACAATTTTCCATTGCTTCAACTTTAATATCTTTTTCACATCCAAAAATAGCTTCGAAGAAATTTAAATTAATTTCTTTTAATAAATCTTCACCTTTAGTTCGTCTATTTCTTGATGAACCCCCACCAAAGCCGAAACCACTGCCAAACATACCACCTAAGATATCATCTAAATTAATATCAAAACCAGAAAAATCAAAACCACCGGCATTTCCTCCCATACCTTGTGAGAAGGCGGCATGACCAAACTGATCATATTGACTACGTTTTTGTTTATCTGACAAGACGGCATATGCTTCTTGAGCTTCTTTAAATTTATTAGGAGCATCAGGATCCTTATTAATATCTGGATGATATTTTTTAGCAAGTTTTCTAAAGGCACTTTTTATCTCATCATCAGTGGCATTTTTCGAAACTCCTAATACCTCATAATAATCTCTTTTATCCATTTTTTCACCTACTTCATTAATTTTTTAAATTCTAAAATTGTTTTATCAAAAGTATCAATTGCTGACTTATAAACCTCTTCATCCATTACATCAACACCTGCTACTTTAAGTTCATTAACCGGATAATCACTACCACCAGTTTTTAAGAATGAAAGATAATTCTCGACAGCATTTTCTTTTTTATTTAAAATATCATTAACAATCTTTGTTGCACATGATAAACCTATCGCATATTTATAAACATAAAAATTATAATAGAAATGTGGAATTCTCATCCATTCATTTTTTATAAGTTCATCACAACAAACATTATTACCAAAATATTTTTTTACTAAGTTATAATAATTATTTTGTAAATATTCGTAAGTTAATATATTACCATTTTCATAATCATGATGCATATCTCTTTCAAATTCTGCAAACATTACTTGACGATATATGGTACTTTTATAAAGTTCTAATAATTGATTTAATAAGAATAATTTTTCATTCTTATCATTACTATTTTCAATTAAATAATGAACTAATAATAATTCATTAACTGTTGAAGCTACTTCAGCTACAAAAATATTATAACTAGATAAATTATATGGATTATTTTGGCAAGAATAATATGTATGCATTGAGTGACCTAATTCATGAATTAGTGTTGTTACATCTTCATACTTACCTTCATAATTTAATAATAAATATGGCTTAGTATCATAAAAACCACTAGAATAAGCCCCCGTTCTTTTACCTTTATTATTGTAAATATCAATCCAACGTTCTGAAAAAGCTTTCTCTAAATTATTAAGATAATCATCTCCTAAAACATTAAGTGCTTTAAATACAATATCTTTAGCTTCCGAAAAAGAATAAGTCTTTTCATAATCTTTAACCATTGGTGTATAAATATCATATAAATGTAATTCATCTAAATTTAATACTTCTTTTTTTAAATTAAAATATTTATAAACTACATCTAAATGGTTATTTACTACTTCAATTAATTTATTATAAATCGAAACATCTAAATTATCGCCATATAAACTAGCTTCAATTGATGAATTAAACTTCTTTATTTTAGCCATACTACAAAGTGCATCAATATTACCTTGAAAAGTAGTTGCTAACGTATTTTTATATTTTTCATATGTTCCTAATAATGCAAGGAAAGCCTGTTTTCTAACTTCACGATTATTTGATCTAATAAAAGTATTATAATTACTTTCAGTAAGTTCAATCTCTTTTCCATCATCTAAGATAGTTGGAAAAGTAATATCCGCATCAGTTAATGATTCAAAGACATTACTAGCATTATCAATGGTTTTACTAAGACGAGATATAATTATTTCTTCAATTTCATTTAAAGAATGATTTTGATAACGATAAATATTCTCTAAATTAAACTTATATATTTTTAATTCATCTAATTCACTAATATATTCTAAAACCGTATCATAATTACCTTTCATTAATTCCGGCATTACAAAACTAGTTAATACACTATATTCTTGAATTAAATTAGTAATTAATCCTTCTTTTTTTTGAGAATCAGTATTCGTCGTATCTTCATCTAATTTTAAATGTGCATAATAATATAATTTATATAATTTTCTTTCTATTTCATCACTTTCTTTTAAGAAATCTAATAAACTTTTAGCATTATCTAATATATGACCTTCAAATTTTTTAATACTATCTAATTCATTTTTTACACTGTCTAAATCATTATAAAAATCTTTTTCTTCTTGATACATTAAACTTAAATCCCAAGTATCTGCTTCTTTTATTTCTGATCTTTTTCTCTGTTTATGCATATTTCTCCTATATAATAGTAAATATCCTAGTTATCCTAGGACATTTACTTATTTATTATTTATTATTTTTCTTCGTAATCAGCTTCTTTTACATCACTATCATTGTTATCTTCATTAGTTGTATTATTTTCTTGTGATGCTTGTTCTTTTTGAATATTTTCATAAACTTTAGTTGCTAAAGCCATTGCTTTTTCTTGTAATTTATCTTTTTTATTTTTAATATCTTCAATATCTTTCTTTTCAATAGCTTCCTTAAGTTCTTTAATCATTTCTTCAGTTTCGCTTTTTTCATCTTCGGTTATTTTATCACCTAAATCTTTAATTGATTTTTCAGTTTGGAAGACTAATTGTTCTGCTTCATTTAAAAGGTCGGCTTCTTCTTTACGTTTTTTATCTTCTTCCGCATGTTCTTCAGCTTCTCTTCTCATTTTTTCAATTTCTTCATCTGATAAATTAGTACTTGAAGTAATTGTAATTGATTGTGATTTATTAGTACCTAAATCTTTAGCTGATACATTAACAATACCATTAGCATCAATATCAAATTTAACTTCAATTTGTGGTACCCCTCTTGGAGCAGCAGGAATACCTGTTAATTGGAAATTACCTAAAGTTTTATTATCATTTGCCATTGGTCTTTCACCTTGTAATACATGAATATCTACCGCTGGTTGATTATCAGCAGCAGTTGAGAACACTTGAGACTTACTTGTTGGAATAGTTGTATTTCTTTCAATTAAAACAGTCATAACGCCACCTAATGTTTCAATTCCAAGTGAAAGTGGTGTAACATCAAGTAATACGATATCATTAACTTCACCAGTTAATACCCCACCTTGAATAGCAGCCCCCATGGCAACTACTTCATCAGGATTAACTTCACGGCTTGGTTCTTTTCCTAATTCATTTTTAACTAATTCATAAACCATTGGAATACGAGTTGATCCACCTACAAAGATTACTTTATCAATATCATCTTTCGTAAGTTTAGCATCTTTTAAAGCAGCACGTACTGGTTTTAAAGTACTTTCTACTAAATCACGAATCAAATCTTCAAATTTAGCACGAGTTAAGCTCATATCTAAATGAAGAGGTCCATCTTCACTTTGTGAAATAAATGGTGCAGAAATTTGCGTAGTTGTCATACTACTTAAATCTTTTTTAGCCTTTTCAGCGATTTCTTTTAAACGTTGCATTGCCATTTTATCTTTGGATAAATCTACACCATTTTCTTTTTTAAATTCAGAAACTAAATAATCCATTAAACGATTATCAAAGTCATCCCCACCTAATTTATTATTTCCAGCGGTTGATTTAACTTCAAAGACACCATCCCCTAATTCTAGAATAGAAACATCAAATGTCCCACCACCTAGGTCATAAACTAAAATAGTTTGGGTTTTATCTTGTTTATCAAGACCATAAGCAAGAGCAGCCGCCGTAGGTTCATTAATAATTCTTTCTACTTCAAGTCCGGCAATTTTACCAGCATTTTTAGTTGCTTGACGTTCAGCATCATTAAAATATGCTGGAACTGTGATAACCGCTTTTGTTACTTTATCACCTAAATATTTTTCGGCATAATCTTTCATATAAGAAAGAATCATCGCACTAATTTCTTCTGGTGAATATTCTTTATCTTCTAATTTAGTTTTTTCAGATGTTCCCATCAATCTTTTAATACTACTTTTGGTATTAGGATTAGTAATTGCTTGACGTTTTGCCGCATCTCCAACAATTCTTTCTCCTTTTTTAAATGCTACTACTGAAGGTGTTGTTCTATTTCCTTCAGGATTTGGGATTACAGTAGCCGTTCCCCCTTCTAATACTGATACACAACTATTTGTTGTACCTAAATCAATTCCTATTATTTTACTCATTTTATATCATCCTTTCTTTTTTTACTTATTTAATTTGGAATTTTATTCTATTTTATTTATATTATTCACTAACTTTTACTAAAGCTGCTCTTAATAATTTATCCTTAAGCATATATCCTTTTTGTAATACTTCAATCACCATACCATTTTCTATTCCATCAACATGTTCTGTCATTAAAGCTTGTTCTTTATTATGATCAAATTCTTTATTTAAGCAATCAATTTCTTTAATTTCAAATTTATTCATAATACCAATTAAATTATTATAC
>JAZULI010000080.1:0-8600 GCA_045603025.1 Bacilli bacterium | reverse complement strand
AATAAAGAAACAATAGATTCAAAAAATCTTTTTTCATTTATAAATATAATAAATAATGATAAACAAATGAATATTAAGAAGATTAATATAAAAACAAAAGAAAAGCTTTTTCTTGTTGTAAAAATAACTCTATAAAGCTTCTTCTTCTTCTTCATTTTGAACTTCCATAATTTTATTACATTCAATCTTCTTAATTTCATAACTATCATATATACTATCAACTAATTTATGTATACTCTTATTTATAGTTTTTGGGACACTTAATTTAAATAATAAGTTGATATTTTCCTTATATTCACCTAAATCAAAACCTCTCAATTCAATCCCTATTCTTTCGTTATTACGAATATATTCATTAACCATTCCTTTTATAGCTGAAACGTTCTTTTTCGATGTAACAATTTTCAATTCATAAATTTCTTCAATATGTTTTTCATCTATTTTATCATTAATTAGAATATTAACATAACGTAAAACAACATTAGAAAACAAAATTACAACTGTCCCCGCAATAGCTTCTAGAATAGCCCCACTAGCACATAAAACACCAATTGCCGCATCGCACCATAAAGTTGCTGCAGTTGTTAAACCTCTTATCTTTAGACCATCTTTTATTATAACCCCAGCACCTAAAAAACCTATACCAGAAACAACCTGAGCAGCAATTCTTGTTAAATCTGTATTAGAAACTGAGAATGATAAACTAACGTATAAAAAGGCTCCTATAGAAACTAAAATTGTTGTTCGAAGTCCAATAATTCTTCTTCTAAATTGTCTTTCGATACCAATCAAAAAACTTAATCCAAAACAAATACCTAAATAAATCAAAAAAACTTTTATATCCATATAACACCTAATTCAAAAAAAGATAGTTTAAAACTATCTTAGTCCTTTCCTCACTAATACACTATATATAAATTATCTTCATCAACAAATTCTTGAATACTTTCCATATATTCATCATATGTCCCATAATCAATATCATTTACAACTTTTATCATGTATTGACTATAATTATAATCAGCAATATAATCAATTAATTCTTGATACATTCTTATGTAATCATTTTTATTTTTCATAAAATAATAATTATATAAAATATACTTATCACCAGTAAACTCAATTACGTGATAAAGCACATAATCCTTACTATTATTATTATAAACCACTATTTTTTCATTTAAAATCGTTTTCTCATCAAAGGAAAAAACATATTCTTCTTGATTCCCTAACTTTTCTTCTTGATTATCATTTTTAAAATTCTTATATAGCAAAACTCCTGAAACTACTATTACAAAAAACATTAAACATAAAATTATTTTCTTCATTATCAATACCTTCCTATAATTAAATTATAGCATACTTTTTTAGTTTTTCAATATTTTTATTCATTTACTTTACAAAAAATCTTGACAAAAATAAATCCTATTTTATAATTTCTTTTTCTTTCAAAATTATAATTAATTTATTAATAGCATCGTGACGATGTGTTTCAAAATTAACTAAGTCATTATATGGCTTATCATAACCATTAGGAATAAATAAAGGTCCAAAAGTAAATCCCCCTAAAGTTCCTGGAGTATTAGCAATAGTTCCTTCTTTAAATCCTTCAATTTGAATAAATTCATTATGATAAACAAAAGTTAATGCACAAAAGAAAGTGGCATCACGATTATCTTTATCCTTCAATTCATCTAACATTTTATTAATATTATCAATTTGTGGTGCGTGATCTCCAGCGTACCTTGCTGTATGAACGCCAGGTCGATTATCTAAAGCCTTAACACAAAGACCAGCATCATCTGTTAAAATAGGATAATTAATTCCCTTTTTATCACAATATTCTTTTATTGCTTTCGCTTTAATCAAAGAATTTTCTAAAAAGTTTTTTCCATCTTCAATAATATCTTCATTAAATCCAATATCTTTTAGAGATATTAATTCCATATCATAATCATTAAAATATGTTTGCATCTCCTTAATTTTATTTATATTTGTTGTTCCATATACTACTTTCATAAATCCTCCAAAATCATTATACAAGATTAATTAAAAAAAATATATAAGATTCTTTAAAATCCTATATATTTTATTATTAATCAATTTTAATACCCAAATCTTTTAATTGACTATTAGAAACTACATTAGGTGCTTCACTCATTAAACAAGAAGCAGATGCAGTTTTCGGGAATGCTACCACATCACGAATATTATCGGTACCTGAAAGAATCATTATTAAACGTTCTAAGCCAATTCCTACACCGCCATGAGGAGGAGCCCCATATTTAAAGGCTTCTAAGAAGAATCCAAATTTTTCTTTTGCTTCTTCTTCAGTTAAACCAATAGCTTCAAAAACTTTACTTTGCATCTTTGCATCATGAATTCTAATTGAACCACTTAAAAGTTCATAACCATTTAAAACAAGATCATAGGCTCTTGCATAACAATTAGCCTTATCATCAATCAATTTATCAATATCACATTCACGAGGTGACGTAAAAGCATGATGCGCTGCCACATATCTTCCTTCTTCTTCGGAATATTCATACATTGGAAAATCCGTTACCCATAAGAAGTTATATAAAGATTCATCAATTAAATTTAATTCATGACCTAATTTACTTCTTAAAGCCCCAAGTGAAGATTTAACTACTTTTTTATTATCTGCAACAATTAATAATAAATCATTCTCAGATAAGTTAAATTCTTTAATTAATTCTTCTTTTTCAGAATCAGTTATTACTTTAGCAATTGAACCACTTAATTCATTATTACTATATTTTAAATAAGATAAAGCTTTAGCTTTATAAATTTTTACAAATTCTCCTAATTTATCCAGATCTTTTCTTGAAAATTTATCAGCATAATCTTTTAAATATAAACAATTAACTACTCCACCATTTGCTAAAATATTTTTAAATATTTCAAACTCAGTATTAGCAAAAATATGACTAATATCATTAATTAATAAATCAAATCTTGTATCAGGTTTATCACTACCATAATTATCCATACATTCATTATACGTTAATCGTTTAAATGGATTTAATTCAATATTTTTAACTTTCTTAAAAATATCTTTCATTAATCCTTCAACAATTCCCCATATATCTTCTTCATTAGCAAAACTCATTTCAATATCAATTTGCGTAAATTCTGGTTGACGATCTGCACGTAAATCTTCATCACGAAAACATCGAGCAATTTGGAAATATTTTTCCATTCCACCAATCATTAATAATTGTTTATAAAGTTGTGGCGATTGCGGTAAAGCATAAAATTTACCGTTAAAAATTCTTGAAGGTACTAAATAATCTCTCGCCCCTTCTGGTGTTGATTTACATAAAATAGGGGTTTCAATTTCAATAAAACCTAAATTAGATAAATAATTTCTTGTTATCATCGAAACTTGATGACGAAGAATTAAATTATCTTTAATAGTATCTCTTCGAAGATCTAAATAACGATATTTTAAACGTGTATCTTCAAGAGATGTTGTTTCGTTACTAATTTCAAACGGAATATCAACTGATTGATTAATAAGTTCTAATTCCTTAACGATAACTTCAATTTCGCCAGTTGATATTTTTAAATTTTTACTTTCTCGTTCACAAATTGTTCCTACTACTTTAATAACACTTTCATTTTTTAAACTAGAAGCCACTTCATAATAAGAATTATCAGGTCTTACTACTAATTGAATAATTCCTGAACGATCCCTTAAATCAATAAAAATTAATCCTCCTAAATTTCTCTTTTTCAAAACCCAACCATAAAGTTCAACTTCTTGATTTAAGTTTTCTAAATTAAATTCTCCATTGTTAAATTTTTTCATATATCCTCCCATAATAATATAAAAAGAGTACCATCCCTAAGGACGAATACTCTTAAATCCGCGATACCACCTTGTTTCTAGTTACCTAGCTCTCATAGAATTAACGCTTCTAAACGCTTTATTTAACGCAAAATGTCTTCAATATATTATCATATTCATTTACACCAACCATGAATTCTCTTTAAATCAAAATATATTTACTCCTTCTTGCAAATAACAATTATATTGTAAATTTATTTATACTTTTTGTCAATAGTTTAAAACAACGATAATTGACTAGATTCTGGTAAATGATCAAGAATATGCATTTCTTTTAATTTTTCAATTAATGTTTGACTAATTTTAGCTCGTTTTTGTAAATCTTCAATACTTAAGAAATAACGTTTTTCTCTTTCTTCAACAATAGCATGAGCAACCATATCTCCAAGACCATCAATTGTTCTAAATGGTGGTATTAAAACACCATCAATAATTTTAAACTTAGTAGCATCACTATTATTAATTGATATATCACCAAACTTTATTCCTCTGGCTGTCGCTTCTAAGGCAATTCTTAATGAATCTAAAATATTGGTTTCTTTATTAGTAATTTCATAGCCTTTATTTTCTAAATCAATAATTCTTTTATAAATAGCATCATAACCTTTAATCATAGTTTCAATATCAAAATCCGTTGCTCTTATTGAAAAGTATGTCGCATAATAATTAATTGGTTGGTATACTTTAAACCAGGCAATTCGAATAGCACTCATTACATAAGCACAAGCATGGGCTTTTGGAAACATATACTGAATTTTTTGACAAGAATCAATATACCAATCAATAATTCCAGCTTTTTGCATCATTTCTTTCCATACTTTCCAACCTTCAGGATCTTTTTTTGCTTTTCCTTTTCGAACAAATTCCATAATTTTGAAAGCATCTTTCGGTTTTAATCCATGATTTGATAAATAAACCATGATATCATCACGACAACCAATAACTTCACTAAATTCACAAATTTTATTATCAATTAATGCTTCGGCATTGCCATTCCATACATCAGTTCCATGAGATAGACCTGATATTTTTACTAAATCGCCAAAGGTTTTTGGTTTGGCTTTTACAAGCATATTAATAACGAAATTTGTTCCCATCTCTGGAAGTCCTAGTGTTCCAGTTTCACATCTGATTTGTTCTACCGTTACTCCTAAAGCATCCGGACTTGTTGGAAGACTTAAAACTTTCGGATCACTCATTGGAAGAGTTGTAACATCAATACCTGATAAATCTTGAAGCATCCTTAATATCGTCGGATCATCGTGTCCTAATATGTCTAGTTTTAAAACATCTTGATCAATGGCATGATAATCAAAGTGCGTTGTTCGCCAAGCCGCGGTCAATTCATCAGCGGGATACTGAAATGGTGTAAAATCAAAGACATCCATATAACTTGGAATTACAACTATTCCTCCTGGATGTTGTCCAGTTGTTCTTTTAACACCAGTACATCCTTTGGCAAGACGTTCAATTTCTGCGGGATGCATTCCTTCAATTCCTTTTTTCTCTAAATATCCTTTAACAAAACCAAAGGCTGTTTTCTCGGCAACCGTACCAATTGTTCCTGCCCGGTATACATTATCTTCACCGAAAATAACTTTTGTATACGCATGAGCTGATGCTTGATTATCACCTGAAAAATTAAGATCAATATCCGGTACTTTATCCGCATTAAATCCTAAGAAAGTAGCAAACGGCATATCTTGCCCTTCTTTTCGCATATCTTCGCTACAATTAGGACATTTTTTATCAGGTAAATCATAACCACTAGCGGAATAATTAATGGATAAAGATACCCCATCATCATCTGTAAAAATACTATGTTTACATTTAGGACATAAATAATGAGCAGGTAATGGATTAACTTCCGTAATTCCCATCATAGTTGCCACAAAACTAGAGCCAACCGATCCACGAGAACCTACTAAATAACCCTCGTCATTTGAATGTTTTACTAACTTTTGCGCAATTAAATAAATAACATCAAATCCTCCACCGATAATACCACCAAGAGCTTTCTTAGTTTCTTTATCTAAAAGACTATCATCATTTAAGATTTTTTCATTATCTTCTGATAAATTAGATTGTAAGTCTTTTTTTATGCTTTCTTTTGTTAAATCAAAAACACAATCATATCCTTTTTTAACAATGTCATTCAATGTTTCATAAAATACTTTTTCATATTCATCTTCAGTAATATTAGGATTATCTAAATAAACTTTATCTTTGACTAACCCTAAAATCTTATCCCCATATAATTCTTGGGAAATACGCTCTTCAATTAAATGTGGAAGTGGATTACCATACATACTATAGGCTTTATTAAAAACCATATCATAAACATCTTCTCGTGAATTTTCAATTCTTGGAGAAAAAGGAATACCACCCGTATCAATGATTACTTCGATTATTTCAACTAAATCGGCAATTTTGTTCGGATTATCAATAACAATTTCTTTTCTTATATCTTCATCTAAGAAACTAAAATCATCAAGCATTTCTTTTGTTGTTCTAAAATGTTGACAAGGTATTTCGGTAATATCTCTTTTAGCTAGTGGATGAAGTCCTCCTCCAGGATTTTTTTGATTAACAATAATTTCCCTGTAAATCTTATCCTCTCTTGTTATATGGTGAACATCTCCCGTTGCTACCATTATTTTTCCAGCTTCTATGGTTAAATTAATAATCTTTTTGATATTTTCTAGTAGTTCATCACTACTGCCAAAATCACCCATTTGTAATAAATGACTATAACATTCTGGTGGTTGAACTTCGACATAATCATAAAAACCAATTAATTCTCGTAACTCTTCATTGGTTTTACTACGAGCTTCCGTAAATATTTCACTTTCATAACAACCACTACCAACTAAAATACCTTCACGAAGTTCTTCTAATTCACTACGTAAAATTCTTGCACCTCTATAAAAATGTTTTGTATTAGCGATAGAAATAATCTTAAATAAGTTTTTAAGACCTGATTTATTTTTTACTAATAAATTAACATGATAACTACGACCAAATTTATGTATATCATCTTTATTAACTAAAGTATCTAAATCACTTATTTTAATAATATTAATTGATTCTAGTTTTTTCATCATTTTATGAAAAACAAGGGCAGTTCCTAAAGCATCATAATCAGCTCTATGATGTGATGATTCATCAAATTCTACACCATATCGTTTAGTAATAGCTGATAATCCATGACGTGATTGGTCTTGATCAATTAATCTTGATAACGCTAAAGTATCAATAACCGTATTTTTAAATTCACCTAAATTATATTTTTTATAAGCCATTTCAACAAAACTTGTATCGAATTTAGCATTATGGGCAACCATTGGTAAATCCCCAACCCAATTAATAAATTCTTTAATAACAACCTCTTCATTTGGACAATCTTCAACCATTTGATTAGTAATACTCGTTACATTAGTAATTCTTTCGGCAATTGGTTGCGGTGGTTTTATTAATCGATCAAATTTATCAATAATTTCTCCATTACAAAGTTTAACCGCCCCTACTTCGATAATAGAATCCCCAGAAGCGGCATTAAAACCAGTAGTTTCTAAGTCAAAAACAACATAGGTATTATCTAATAAAATAGAATTATGACTTCTTTTAACAATTTCAATATTATCATCAACTAACGTTAATTCCGTTCCGTAAATTACTTTAAATTGTTCTTCTTTACTTTTTCCTTTATTATAAGATGTTACCGTTTGAAACGCTATTGGAAAGGCTTGACAACAGTTATGATCAGTTATCGCAATCGCTTTATGCCCACGACGAATCGCTTCATCAACAATCTCAATAGTATGCTTACCTAAATCAAGTCCCGTTACCCCATCCATTTGACTCATCATTGTGTGAGCATGTAATTCTACTCGTTTTTCATCACTATCATCAATAATAACTTCTTTTTTCTTATTAGATAAATTAATACTTTGCGTATTAAAAACTAGAGCCCCTTGGGAAAAAGAATCATATTTCGTATAACCTTTAAATTTAAACCATTTACCATTTTTAAAAGTCTTTAAATATTTTTCATATTCATCTTTATCTCTTGTAAAAACTTTAGCATAAATACTATCCGTATAATCTGTTATTTTTAAAGTTATAATTTTAAAATCACTTTTGCTTGATTCAAATCCTTCACTTCCAAAAACTTCCGCTTCAATAACCAAATCATTATCTTCACCCACAATACTATTAATTTCTCGTGGTAATTCTTCAATTATTTCCCCTAATAAAACATTCGGATCATCAACAGTTTTAACTCTTTTTGGACGATCCTTATAGGAAAAAGTTCCTTGATTCGTATTAACAACATTATTAACTGGTTCCACTGATACATCTAAATCACTATTAATTTCTTTAGATATTTTCTCCCTTTCGTAATCATCAATTAAAACATCTAAACGAGGAAACCCATATAAAACTAATCTTTCATTAACTAATTTCATAGAATTTTCTAATTGTCTCTTTTCACTTTCATTTAAGGCTAAAACATAATGATTACCATACATTTCTCTTAATCTATTTCCGATAATTGGTATTTCTAATTCATTAACCACTAATTGATAATAATCATTTAAATATCGATAATTTATCTTACTAGCATTTATTTGTAATAGGCAATCAACATTAAAAAAAGAATCTAAAAACTTATTTAATTTTAAATATATATTGCATTCTAAAATATTATCTGTTTTTAAATTTT
>JAZULI010000079.1:0-1943 GCA_045603025.1 Bacilli bacterium | reverse complement strand
AATATTATATATGATTATTTAAGAATAACTTCACTCAGATATACCAACATTAATGAATCAAGTATTCGAAATGTTCTTTATTTTCCTATTACTTTAAACAAACAATGGGTGGAAGGTGGTTGGATAAATAAATCACTTAATTTAAAAAAATATATAAATAAGATAATTGAAGAGCATCCAAATTATACATATGTAGTTGAGCCAAATATGGTTAATAAAATAACAAATAAAAAAGTAAAACTAATTGTAGTTGATAATATAATGAAATCCATTGATGATTTATATAAATATATGATATCTACTAACAAATTTAAAGTGGTCGCTGTAACAGGAAGTGTTGGAAAAACTACAACGGTAGGAATGATTGAAAAAGTTTTAAAAACGAAATATAAAGTTTTAAGAATATATAGTGATAGAATAACACCAATTATTTTAAAGGCATATATTATTAATTATTTAAATGCAAAAATTGATATTGTTACACTAGAAATGGCGATATTTTACAAAAATCATGTAGAGGTATTGTCAAATTTATTAAAACCAGATTATGCTGCGGTCATAAATATAGGTGATGCTCATTTAGGAACAGGTGGACTTAATACAATTGCTGACATTTGTAAATATAAATCAAAAATATTTCAATATGCAAAACATGGATATATAAACACTGATAATCAATATTTAAAAAAATTAAATTTAAAAAACAATAATTTGTATTATAATAATGAGTTAATATGTAGCACAAAATTAAGTCATTTACAAAATATATCACTTTCAGATTGTAAAATTGTCGATAATACAATTATATTAAAAAGAAATATAATTAACATTCCAATTTTAACGAACCAATCTATAATATGCATATTATTTTCATTTGCTATCGGAAAAAAACTTAATATTCCTGAAAAGAAAATTACTAAAGCAATAAACAATTTTACATTTGTTGAACATCGATTACAAAGAGTTAAAATTTTTGGCAAAATTGTTATTTTTGATGGAGATAGTAGTTTTAAAGATAGATTACACCAATCATCACTTAATTTATATGATAAATCATATTTAGTTATCAGAAAATATGGTAATAAAGATTATAAAGATGATTTTATTGGAATAAAAAAGTATTTTAAAAATTTTAATAAAGTATTTTTGTTTTCAGATATTGAATATTTGATGGAACTAAAAAATACTAAAAACGTTATAGTAGTAAATAATCATAATTTTATGAAAGATTTAGATGGAGAAATATTTTATCATTATAATGATTACTTTTATACTTATCAAGATTCAAAAGTTCTTGAAGAGAATTTAAAATAAGAGGTTTGGCATGAAGAAAAATGTATTATTAATTCATGGCTGGGATTATTTGCTATACAGCAAAATAACTAAAAAAAATGATGCATGGGAAGAATACTCTGAATTTATTGATATGCTCTCGAAAGAATACAATGTTTTTAAATTAAATCTTCCCGGTTTTTGTGGAGAACCTGAACCAAAAGAGAAAGAATGGAATATTGAAGATTTTTCCAATTATATTCATGAGTATATAAAAAAACACCAATTAAATGTTGATTTATTAATTGGTTATTCTTTTGGAGGGGCAATAGCCATTGATTATATCAACAAATATAAAAGTAATATAAAAATATTTTTAATTGCACCAGCAATTATAAGAAACAATTATAATAGCAGAAATTTTATTAAAACACCTTCCTTTTTCAAACCATTTAGAAAAATAATCAGAAATTGTTACATTATTCATATAATTAAAAACAATGAAATGAGATATGGAACATCATTTTTAAGAAACACATATCAAAATATTGTTAGGAAAGATAAGCGAAGTGATTTGCAGAAAATATATTATAAAAGAATGTATATTGTATATGGAAGTAAAGATACAGATGTTAATCCACAAGAAATATTAAAAACATTAAAAAGATGGA
>JAZULI010000078.1:0-2270 GCA_045603025.1 Bacilli bacterium | reverse complement strand
CATTATTCTAATTCCTAATCTTTTAAATATATTTAAATATGCTTCATGCATTAGATCATATGTTTTTTTCATATCTTCTTCTGTTTTATCAAATGAATATGCATCCATCATCACAAAAGTTCTTGGTCTAAAAAGATATCCTCTTGTTCTTATTTCTTTTCTAAATTTTTCACCAATTTGATAATAAATAGCAGGTAAATTTTTATATGATGGTAATCTATTCGCACCAAATAATGTCGCGCATTCCTCTGCTGTTGGAGCGAGCCCATATTCACCTAAATTATTATTTAAAGTAAACATTATATCTCCATCTTTAGTATACATATCCCATCTATTAGATTGCTCCCATATTTTCTTTGGTTGAAGTTTTGGAAATTCTACTTGTATACATCCTACTTTATCTAATTCTTCAATAATTATATTTTCAACTATTCTTTCTAATTTAGTCCATAAATTTCCATAACCATAAATACCACTCTCAAATTGATATAATTCTCCCAATTTCATTAATATATCTTGACCGGAGTAATTACTATCAATGTCTTTTAAATTTATTTTTCTAACATTTAATTTACTTAATCTCATTTTTTCCTTCCTTTCTATAATTTATAACAAAATTATATCTCGGTCGTTTCACAAAAATAAAATTCATTATAATCACTTCCTTTATATAAATAAAAAAGGATAGCATAAGGAGTCAAAAATGACGGTGCCATCCTTTTAATTTACTTAATTTAAATAACGGTATTAACCGGAAATGTTTGCATTTCACTCAGAAGGTAGGAATTAAGTAGTATCATAACTTGTTCACACTATACCAAGCTCACTTATATGCTTAACTAAATAATATTCCTTCGTCTTTGATTTAACGACTTGATTATATCATAAATAACTAATTTTGTAAAACCATCATTTTTTTCGATGGGGTTAACTTGCAACATCACCTTGATAAATATATACAAAAAAAGCACCTTTTTTGGTGTTTTTAGATGTTTTTTACTAAAGTTGAAGTGTTTTTTATTTAAAATAAGTAAGATCTAAATTCTATTTTTCCCTTATTTTATAATGATTTCTATGTGGGGTTAGATAAAACAAGCTCAAGCAGTTAATCGAAGTCTTAGGAAAACTTTTTTCTTCGTTCATTATTTTCACTTCCTTTTTTTATCTTTTCAATTTATATAATACATCTATTTCATCTTCTGTTGGTTCTTCCCAGAAAGATTCTAATTTTTTCATTAATCCTTCATCTAAATAAAAATCTGAACCACCAAGACCATCTTCTACTCTTTTATTTCTTTCTGCAATATTTTTCTTCCAAGTTTCATCATCAACACTTACATAATGAATCTCACATTCTATATTTTTATCTCTATAATATTTAACTGTTTTTTCTCTACCTTCTTTTGTCCATAACCCTCTTTCAAAAATAACATTAGCTCCCGCTTGTGCTATCTCACCAACTTTTTTTGTTAAATATTTACCTAATCTTTCAGAAAAAATATTATAAAATTCTCCTTGCTCCTTATTAATTAATTCATAAGTGGCTTCATCGGGAGATATTATTACAGCATTTAAAGAATCTTTAATTGACTTAGAATAATAACTTTTACCACTACAAATCTTACCACATACTAAAATAACTTTTGCCATAAAATCACATCCTTTCTTATGACTTTTTCTTGCATATCTTTCATTCTAACTCCTCCTTTAAATTTCTAACAATTATTTTTAACATCATTTTTATAAACTTGCCATATACCAACAATTAATAAAACTAAATATCCTAAAACCATAAACCAACCTTCATAATATATATAATAAGACCCATACGAAATTCCTGTTGTTATGCCTGATATTCTTACATATTTCATATTAGTTTGCCACAAACAATATGTTCTTATCATAGAACCAATTGTAGGCAATAATGAAATTAATCCGTTCCAGGTAAAAACACAATTAATTACTATTAATAATTCAAATAAGATTAAAATAAATGCACCTGTGTTTAATCAGCCAGAGCAAATGTATTATGAAAAAATGCGCGACAGCATTAAAATGTGGCAAAAAGGTTATGATGAGATATATGAATCACTTAAAGAAGCCTACGATGAAAGTGATAGATATTTTAGTGGTTTATGTAAGCCTATTGCTAAGCAATTAAAGTTATATGATATATATGGTGTAGATAGAGTAAATGGTATAATCTGCGGAAATACCATTTTGTGTTTTATTTACAATCCTTTATATTCCTTTGATGGTAATAACGGAGA
>JAZULI010000077.1:0-2235 GCA_045603025.1 Bacilli bacterium | reverse complement strand
ATCATCTAGCGTACTTGTATGTGTTTCATTTGTTGATGATTCATTATTTGGATTAGTACTATTTCCTGTTTCTTGATTAGTTGATTTATCTTTTGAATCATTTGAACTAGTATTATTAGAATCTTTTTCACTGTTATTTATAATACTATTAATCTCAAAATAACTCTCATCAAATAACGGCTTATAATTAACACTATCAATACTAAATGTCATTAATGGCATATCATCTTCATTTAATATTTCTACTCTTTTAAACATCAAATCATTAGATACAGTAACTCTTTGTTTAACTAAATTAGCATTATTAGGAAAATTAACCGTACTTTCAATTACATAATCTCCATTATCTTCTGTAACCTTATTGTTACTATCTTCATTAATATCATTAATAATATTACCTAAGATATAAACTTGTGAATTATTGTATGGCCATTCACTTTGAAATTTAAAACTTTTATTCAAAGAAGGTGTAACAACATAAACCCCATCATCATTTTTTAATATTATTTGTTCGTGATTATTTTTAACATTAAGTAAAGAAACTTTATAATAATCATTCGCTTGATAATCAACTTTAACACGATAATTAAATAAATCATCATTATTAACAATTTCTAAATTACCTTCAATCGAATAACTATTTAAATCATTAACTTTTTTAGTTAAATTATCTACAACATTTTCAACATTATTATTCCCACATCCCGTTAGAAATAAACACCCAAATAATACCAATAAAAATATTTTTATTTTCATAAAACCTCAACTTTCATTTAATTATATTTGTAGAAATATGAAATATTCACGAATAAAATTAATTTTTAATTATCTATATTCTAAAATAAAAAAAGATACGCCACCATGCATACCTTTATAAAACACAATAAATAAATTGAACACAATCTTACTTCACATTATAAATAGTATTAAACTCTTGTCTAACAGAACTTTTAGTTCTCTCAACTTCCTCTAAAACACTAATACCTTCTCTTGAAGATAATCCACTATTAACTACTTTAATTCTAATTGCTGCTAATTTTTATGTCTTGATTCATATTACTCTCCAATACCCAAATTATATCATAAATATATTTTTATTAAAATTTGCAACCAACTTATTATTAATTATTAAAAAAATTCATTACTAAATCTATTAATATATCCTTCTCTTTTGGATTAGACTCTGCAATTAATAATGTAATTGCTACTAATGTGTTATTATCAATTACTTGAATATTATCTTTATATAAAATATCATAAAATTTCAAAAAATATATAAATAAAGTTGCAGCGATTCTTTTATTACCATCTATAAAAGTATGGTTTTTAGTAATTAAATACAGAAAATTTGCCGCTTTTTCTTCAATTGAAGAATATAAGTCTTTTCCATCAAAAGATTGATATATATTACCTATAATTGCTTTCAAACCTTTATCTCTTTCAAGTGCAAATAAATCACTGTCACTATTAAATTTTAATTTACCAACAATTTCCATACAATCTTCATAAACAATTTTATTGTTATTAGTAGTTCCATTAGGTTTAGATATTCTTTTATGATCATAATCATCAAGTAGATTTAGGGCATTTGAATAATTATTTATAACTTTTATAATTTCCCCAGCTTCAGTTCCTTTTAATTCTGTATCAATTCTACCAGCGATATCTATTAGCTTAATTGTTTTTTCAAGATATTCTAATCTTTTTTTGATTAACTGCATAACCTCTAATTAAATAGTCTTTCAAAATTTTATTAGCCCATTTTCTAAAGATAACACCATTTTTGCTTTTAACTCTATAACCAACACTAATTATCATATCTAAGTTATAATATTCAATATCACGACTTACATTTCTATTTCCCTCCTTTTGAATTGTCGCAAATTTTGCGACAGTTGAATTATCTAATTCTTCATTCAATGCATTAGTTATATGTTTTCTAATAGTCTTATAATCTCTATCAAATAGTTGTGCCATTTGTTCAGTATTTAACCAAACTGTTTCATCTTTCATATTTACTTCTAATTTAACTTCTTGATTCTCAAATATTATAATTTCGTTTTTCATTTACACCTTCTCACTATTAATATAGTAGAAAAGTATTAAATTCTTTAATTAATTATAATACTTCTATTACTAATAAAAAATATGCCATTAAGCATATCATCATATAATAATATATTTAAATTATTAACTTTTTTAGTTAAATTATCAACAATATTTTCAATATTATTA